>CAJGBX010000040.1 GCA_904501685.1 Clostridiaceae bacterium | reverse complement strand
TCTGATAACATAATCTATAACCTCTTGGCGTCTGACATAGCAAAAATCAATATCAAAGTCAGGCATAGAGACACGCTCTGGATTTAAGAACCGCTCGAAAAGAAGATTATATTTCAATGGGTCGATACCGGTAATACCGATGCAGTACGCCACAATACTTGCGGCGCCCGAGCCTCTGCCGGGACCAACCGGAATATCCTGACTCTTGGCATACCGCACAAAATCGGACACAATAAGGAAATAATCAACATATCCCATCCGGTTGATAACGCTCAACTCATAATCCAAGCGTGCTTTGATTTCAGGCGTGATTTCACCGTAATTCCTCTTTGCACCCTCAATACTCAGTTCGGTTAAATACTCAAAATGATCCTTTTCACCGATATCGTAAAACGGCAGCTTAGTATTACCGAACTCAAAATCGAAATTGCACATTTCGGCTATTTTTACGGTGTTTTCAAGTGCCTCTTTCGGGAAAAGCTCAGCCATTTCATCACCGGTTTTAAGATAAAACTCTTGGGTTTCAAACTCCAAGCCGGTCTTTTCGTTTACGGTATGGTTGGTGCCGATACAAATTAAAATATTCTGCACCGCACTGTCCGACTTTTCAATATAATGCACATCATTTGTTGCAACTGTCGGTATACCTGTTTCCTTAGAAAGCCTTACAATTTGAGGGAAAATACGTTGTTCCTCATTTAATCCGTGGTCCTGCAATTCAAGGTAGTAATTACCCTCACCGAACATATTATTATATTTTAAGGCAACCTCTTTTGCCTTTTCATAATCATTATTAAGAAGTGCCTTTGGAATTTCACCTGAAAGGCAGGCCGACAAAGCAATCAAGCCCTCTGAGTGCTCTGCCAACAAATCCTCATCTATACGCGGCTTAGAGTAAAATCCCTCAGTGAAGCCTTTGGACACTATTGCGGTTAGGTTTCGGTAGCCAACGTCATTTTTACACAGAAGCACCAAATGGCGGTATTCACTGTCATATTCCTTTATTTTTTGAAAACGTGTTCTCGGAGCAACATAAACCTCACAACCGATTATAGGCTTTATACCCTCTTTTTTTGCAGCTTTATAAAAATCCACAGCACCGTACATTACACCGTGGTCGGTAATTGCCAAAGCGGCTTGTCCCTTTTCCTTAGCAGCCCTTACCAGGTCATTAATTCGGCAGGCACCGTCCAACAAGCTATATTCGGTATGCAGATGCAAATGCACAAAATCGGTCATAACTGTCACTCCCCTCATTTTTTAGTATTGTCTTTTATCTGTTTTTGTTCCTCGTAAAATTCTATTATTCGCTTTAATCGATGATTAAGTCCCGAACGGGAAATTTTACCGCCGCAAAGTGTACAAAGCTCGCTTAAAGAAGCCTCGGGATTATCACGGCGCAGCACTGCAACCTCATACAGTTCTTCGGTGAGCAGACCTAACAGATTGTTATTTTGAAGATATTTTATTGCCTTAGTCTGCTCTAATGCGGCATTTACGGTTTTCGTAATATTTGAGGTTTCAAAATTATTTTGACGGTTAAGCTTATTTCGCATATCACGGACAATTTTGGTTTCCATTATTTCAAGACTTTGAGCCATTGCACCCATTGAGCCCAACATTTCCTCAACAAAGGTACTGTTATTATAATAAAGTGCTGTTACACTTTTTCTGGTCGAGGTTCGCGGTTTATAGCCGCAAAGCTCCAAAAATGCGGCAAAGGCAAAGCTCAAGGTAGGGTCTTTAACCGCAAATTCAAGATGATAGCCCTTCTCAGGCGAATTTATACTGCCTGCCGACAAAAACGCACCTCTGATAAACGCCCAACGGCAACAGTTTCGTTTAACGTGCTTTGGGTTAAAAATCCAATCGCTTTCACCGCTTGAATAGTAGTTTACTATCCTTTCCCGGTCGGCCTCACCCGGTACCGAGACTATATATCCGCCCTTTGACTCTACTGTAGCAGTATGTACCGAAAAGCAGATTTTAAGCAAACTTGAATAAAGCTCTGCAGTATCGCGGCTTTTGGTATAAATACTTATGTCCTCTTTGCAAAAAGACCGACCGAAAAGCAGTAACCCATAGCTTTGAGCAAATCTGCAGCAGCCGGTCGGCTTTAATTTACAAAGGTCGGTTTTCAATTTAGAAGAAAATGAAACCTTACCCAATTTTTACTCCTTATCAATATCACGGTGAGTCACCGCAGTATTATAGTTTTGCTCTGACAAATGCTTATATATCAGCTCAGCAAAGGTGACCGAACGGTGCTTACCGCCGGTGCATCCGACCGCAATAACCAACTGACTTTTACCCTCTTTGCAGTAAAGCGGAACTGTATAGTCAATCAAGCTTAAAAGTCGGTCAACAAGACCTTTTGCTTCGGGCAAATCCAAAACAAAGTCACTAACCTGCTTATCCAAGCCGGTAAGATTTTTAAGCTCTTTTACATAAAACGGATTTTTAAGACACCTTACATCAAATACAATATCAGCCTCGGCAACACAACCGTATTTAAAGCCAAACGACATACACTGGACCGTCATACCACGGCTGACATCACCCAAGAATAAGGTTGTAATGCGTTCCCTAAAGGCTGAGGTAGAGGTATTAGTTGTATCAATAATATAGTCGGCACGTTCCCTCAAGGGTGCCAACATTTCACGCTCGTTTTCGACCGCCTCCAGCATACTCATACGGTTTCCAAACGACATTGGATGACGGCGGCGAGTCTCCTTATACCTGGTTACTAATTTTTGATTATCGGCATCCAAAAACAGTAATTTATACTTAATTCCGGCCTCACTGATTTTCTCTAAAGTCGGTATAAGGTCGTCAAACATTTTGCCGGTTCTCATATCCGTAACGATAGCCACTCTCGTAAGCCCGTCCTGTCCTTTTTGCGACAGCTCGGCAATCGGTTTAATTAATTTCGGCGGAATATTATCTATACAGTAAAAGCCGATATCCTCTAAAGCGTTAGCAGCAATTGACTTTCCTGCACCCGACATTCCGGTAACAATTACAAGCTCCATTTTCTACCCCAAATATATTACTTCTGTTTCTAAAACTACACCGAAGCTATTAAAAACAGTGTCCTGAATATGCTTAATTAAAGCCTTAACATCACTGCAGGTTGCATTGCCGCGGTTTATTACAAAGCCTGCATGCTTAGTGCTGACCTCGGCACCGCCCACTGAAAAGCCTTTAAGTCCGCACTGTTCAATAAGCGCACCTGCAAAATACCCCTCGGGACGCTTAAAGGTACTTCCTGCACTCGGAAACTCCAAAGGCTGCTTATCCTTACGCCTGGAAAGATAATCATCCATTTTTGCCTTAACGCCGTCCTTTTCGGCGGGTATTAATTTAAATTTTGCCGAAAGTATAATTTCATCATTCTGTTTAAAAACGCTTGTACGATAGCCTAACAAAAGCTCCTCAGCAGTACGTGTTTTGATTTCACCGTCACGCGTGATTGACGTTGCCGACACAATAACCTGCTTAATTTCACCATCGTAGGCACCGGCGTTCATATAAACAGCACCACCGACCGAACCGGGAATACCATAACCGAATTCAAAACCCGAAAGACCGCTTTTTAATGCGGTATTGCATAATTTTGAAAGCTTAGCACCGGCCGATGCGGTAATTATATCACCGTCAACCGTTATACTGTCATCCGATATAACCAGTACAACACCCCTTATCCCATCATCTGAAATAAGCAGATTTGAACCGTTACCGATAACGGTCAAGGGTATATTTTCTTTGTTTATCACAGCCAAAAGCTCAGGTAATTTTTCAAGATTATCACACTCAATAACTAAATCGGCAGGACCGCCTATTTTAAAAGATGTACGAGCACTCAACGGCTCATTTTCATAACACCTGTACCCTAATGACAACGCCAACAGCGTAATTTTAATATAATTCACAACGGCCACCGCCTTTCATCTTAAATCATTTAACATTATCTGTAAATATTACCCAAAAAAGCGGCACCGATAATACCGGCATCGTTACCTAAAACTGCCGGCTTTATCTCGGTCTGCTTATCCACGTTACGAGAATATCTTTCCCTCTTTACATACTCTCTTATAGGACCAACTAAAGTTTCACCCTCATTTGAAATACCACCGCCGATGCAAACAACCTCCGGCTGGAATATATTAATAATATTAGTCAAACCACAGGCCACATAATCACAGTAGCTTTTAACAACAGCTATTGCTGTTTTATCCCCTAAACGTAATCCCTCAAATGCGGTACATCCGCTGACCTCTTCCAAGTCTGGTGCGATTCCCCACATTTTGCTTGACCTGTCAGCCTCCATAGCCCTCTTTGTTTGGCGGATAAGCCCGGTCGCCGAGGCATAAGCCTCCCAACAGCCGTTACGTCCGCAGGAGCAAGGCTCACCGTCCTTTACAATTACCGTATGTCCCAATTCACCGCCGGCAGAATTACATCCGGACAAAATTACACCGTCAATAATGACACCGCCGCCCACACCGGTGCCCAAGGTAATGGCAACAAAATGATTAGCACCCTTACCTGCACCTGCAAGCTGTTCGCCGAAGGCAGCGGCATTGGCATCGTTTTCCAGAAAAACCTTACGACCGAAGCGAGCCGATAAAAGCTCACCCACCGGTGCATTAATAAAGCCCAAATTGCTTGAGTAGCAGATCACGCCTGTTTTAGGGTCAACACTACCGGGACAACCCACACCAACCTCTTCAATATCGCCTAAAGTCAGACCGCAAGCATCAATTGCAAGCATACCGGCCTCATATATACTATCACAGATTTCTTCAACCGGACGCGGACAGTTGGTTTTAATCTTACCCTTGCCTATTATGTTAAAGCCTTCATCAACAACTGCGGCAGCAATATTTGTACCACCCAAATCAATACCTAAATAATACATAATTTTACTCCTTAAAAGCCCAAATGTTTTTAACTTATAAAAATATATCCGAGTCATCCTTTTCACCCTCAGGTACATCATCACCCATACCTAAGCGTTTAAGCAATTCATGAGCCGCATTGTAGCCCATCTTCTTCTGACGGTTGTTCATAGCCGCAACCTCAACAATAACAGCCAAATTTCGACCGGGCTTTACCGGAATAGTAACCGACGGCACCTCAATATCCAAGATTTCCGTTGTCTGTTCCTCAAGACCCATACGGTCATAAACCTTATCCTGCTGCCACTGTTCAAGATTGATTACAAGGTCGAGCTTTGAGGTTAAATTTACAGCGCCCACACCGAAAATGCGTCGGGCATTTATAATACCTATTCCTCGAAGCTCAATAAAATGACGAATGTTTTCAGGAGCCGAGCCAACAAGTGAGCGTGACGATACCTTTCTTATTTCAACGGCATCGTCGGCTATCAGGCGGTGACCTCTTTTGACAAGCTCAATCGCAGTTTCGGATTTACCGACACCGCTTTCACCTAGAATAAGCAAGCCTTCGCCGTAAACCTCAACCAAAACACCGTGGCGTGTAACTCTCGGTGCCAATTCAACATTAAGAAATGAAATAAGTGAGGCCATAAAGCCTGAGGTTGTATCGGCTGTACGTAATAGCGGCACATTGAAATCCTCTGCCGCCTTTTTCATAATATCTGTAACCGGCAGGTCACGTGACATAATGACAACCGAAGGCCTCTGCTCAAAAAAGGCACGAACTCTTTCAGTGTATTCGTCCTCCGAAAACTCATTTAAATAGCCTTCCTCACTTTTACCGATAACCTGGATTCTGCCGGCATCAAAATACTGATAAAAACCGCAGAGCTGAAGACCCGGACGGTTTACCTCAACATTAGTGATGAAAATATTATCTGCAGGCACAGGTAAAACAATAGTTTCTAAATGGAAGCTTTTTATAATCTTCGCCAATGACACCGAATACGGTGAGCTCATTCGCATTTCCTCCTTTAAAGCAGGCAAATGTTACCACTTGCCCATAATATAACTCTATTATATAATACCTTTATTAAATTTTAAAGAGTAAATTTTGATATTTACATAATTTTCACTAATTATCTTTAAATAAATATTATAATCTGAAAATTTATTTGCAAAAGTATCAAAAAGAACATTGACATACAAAATGCATTGTGCTAAACTTATTTCGTAAAATCTCAAATACGGAAGGTGAAACTATGGAACATATCAAGACAATTGAAACTCGCAATCTTTGTGACAGTGCTAAGAACGGTGGCTGCGGTGAGTGTCAGACCTCCTGCCAGTCTGCTTGCAAGACCAGCTGCGGTATTGCAAACCAGAAGTGCGAGAGCACCAAGGAAAGCAAGTAATTGCACATTTCAAAATGCCGCCGTCACGGCGGCATTTTTTCATAAAGGAGAAAAATAAATGATTCATCAATATAAGCTGGGTGGCTACAATATCGTGCTGGATGTTTGCTCCGGTGCGGTTCACGCAGTAGACGAAGTTGCATATGATATCATTGCACTTTTTGAGGAGAACACAAAGGAATGTGTTCTTGCTGCAATAGAACAAAAATACCAGAACCGTTCAGACATCACCAAAAAGGATATTGAAGAGTGCTATGCGCAGGTTCAGGGACTAAAGGATGCAGGAAAACTTTTTGCACCCGACACTTTTGAACCAATGGCAGGTAATTTGAAGCAGAAGACGGCAGGCGTTGTCAAGGCATTATGCCTCCACGTGGCACATACCTGCAACCTGAACTGCTCCTACTGTTTTGCCAGCCAAGGTAAATACCACGGTGATAGAGCTGTGATGTCCTTTGAAATTGGTAAGCAAGCATTGGATTTCCTTGTTGCAAATTCCGGAACCCGGCGTAATCTTGAAGTGGATTTCTTTGGCGGCGAGCCATTGATGAATTTTCAGGTAGTAAAGGACCTTGTTGCCTATGCCCGGAGCATTGAGAAGGATAAAAATAAGAATTTTCGCTTTACCTTGACCACTAACGGTGTCCTTGTAGATGATGAAGTAATTGATTGGGCAAATAAGGAATGCAGTAATGTGGTATTGAGTTTAGATGGCCGTAAGGAAATCCACGATAAATATCGCGTGGACTACGCAGGCGTAGGAAGTTGGGAAAAAATTGTTCCCAAATTCAAAAAATTTGTTGAGGCACGTGACGGCAAAGATTACTATATGCGTGGAACGTTTACCCATGCTAACCCCGATTTTTTAAAGGATATCCAAACTATGTTGGATTTGGGCTTCAACGAATTAAGTATGGAGCCGGTGGTTTGTGCGGCAGAAGACCCCTCTGCACTGACGGATGATGATATGATTGTTGTTATGGAGCAGTATGAGAAACTTGCAGAACTGATGCTCCAAAAAGATAAAGAAGGCAAGCCCTTTACCTTCTACCACTATATGATAGACTTATCCGGCGGACCTTGCATCTACAAACGCATCTCCGGTTGTGGCAGCGGAACGGAATACATGGCTGTTACTCCTTGGGGAGACCTGTATCCCTGCCACCAGTTTGTGGGAGAAGAACGATTTAAATTAGGAAATATCTGGGAAGGTGTAACAAACACCGAAACTCAAAAAGAATTTGCCGCATGCAATGTCTATGCTCATCCAGAATGTCGGGATTGCTGGGCACGTCTTTACTGCTCCGGCGGCTGTGCAGCCAACGCCTACCACGCAACAGGTTCTGTTACCGGTGTGTACGAAGCCGGCTGTAAATTGTTCCAAAAGCGTATGGAATGTGCGATTATGGTCGCTGTAGCCCGCGCGTTGGGTGAGTAAAATGAAGACACCAATATGTGACTTCGTTCGTGAATACGAATCAAAAAGTCCTTTGAGACTACATATGCCCGGTCATAAAGGAGTATCCATGCTTGGGATGGAGCATTTGGATATCACAGAAATCCAAGGTGCGGACAGTTTATATGAAGCAGACGGTATTATCACCCAAAGCGAAGCCAATGCAAGTATGCTATTTGGTTGCAGAACATACTATTCTACAGAAGGCTCCTCGCAATGCATCCGAGCTATGCTGTATCTAACATTGCTCTATGCAAAACAGCAAAAAAGAAAACCGCTGATTGCAGCTGTAAGAAATGCCCACAAAACATTCCTTACAGTTGTCGCATTGCTTGACATCAAGGTGCATTGGTTGTATTCAAAAAACAACCCCGGTTACTTATCCTGTGATTTAACTCCTTCTGAAGTAGATAATTATTTGCGTAATACTACGGACAAGCCTGTTGCTATGTATGTGACAAGCCCTGACTACCTAGGAAAAATAGCTGATATCCGCGGTCTGGCAGAGGTCTGCCACCGACATAATGTTCTACTCATAGTAGACAACGCTCACGGAGCATACCTGAAATTTCTTCCCAACTCCATACATCCTATAGACCTTGGAGCAGATTTATGCTGTGACTCCGCACATAAGACTTTGCCGGTACTGACCGGCGGTGCTTATCTGCATATTTCTAAGATGATGGATGCAGCTGTCGGAGCACAAGCAAGAAACTCGCTTATGCTCTTTGGCTCTACAAGTCCGTCCTACCTGATTCTGCAATCACTTGATGTTGCTAACAGGTATTTGGAGGATTATCCTGCAAAATTAGATGACCGTTTGCCCCAAATTGACGCGTTCAAGGAAAGTCTTAGGCAGCACGGTTATACACTTTACGGTAATGAACCGTTGAAGTTGACCATTGATGCAAAACCTTTCGGTTATTCGGGTATACAATTGGCGGATATTTTACGCCGTCAGACAATCGAGCCCGAATATGCAGACCCGGATTTTGTGGTGCTAATGATGTCAGCAGAAATGACGGTAGACGAACTAAAACGCCTGAGGCAGGCTCTGTGCGATATATGTCCTAAGACTCCGATTGAGGAAAAACCCCCTCGGTTTATGCCCTGCCCAAAAACACTTGAAATACGTGAAGCAATGCTTTCTGATTCAGAAACAATACCGATAGAACAATGTATTGGACGCATTTTGGCTGTCCCGACAGTAGGTTGTCCTCCTGCAGTCCCCATCCTGGTTTGCGGAGAACGGATTGATGAACACGCGATAAAATGCTTTGCATATTACGGCATTAATGATTGCTGTGTTGTAAAGTAATGCTTGGTATAACCTGTGCTCAGTGTTGATTTAACAGGTGACTTTAAGACAAAAAAGCAAACCCTCGATGAATTTCATCGAGGGTTTGCTTATTAATAACCTAAAATTTTAAGTACATCATCAGCTGATGCAACAATTCCGTAATCGGCAAAATCAAAAATCGGAGCTTCCCTTTCGGTGTTTACTGCGATAATTGTTCCGGATTGCTTTACACCGGCAATATGGTGTACCGCGCCCGAAACGCCTAAGGCAATATAAACATCGGGGTTTACCGATTTACCGGTAAGTCCCACCTGATTTTCATAAGGCAAAAAGTCATAGTCTACCGTTTTTCTGGAGGCAACAACCTCAGCATTCAAGTGCCCGGCCAGAGTCTTTACCCTTTCGACCAAATCCTTTGCACCAAAGCCTACACCGATTGCAACGCGTGAATTCATCTCGCTCAAGGTTCTGACGGTTGCCATCTGTGGCCTTGTCAAGCACTTGATTTTTGCGATAATATCACCCGAAAATGCAGGTCGGTACATATAAAGCTCCTGCCCATCGGTTTCAAGCAAGGTACAGTCGGCACAAAGACCTGTATTAAGCCTTGCCGCAACCTCAGGTGCTACACGCTTACTTAAAAGGTCACTGCCCCAAAGCACAACCTCAGGTTTTTCTGCCTTGATTTTAGCGGTAATTGTTTCAGCATCGGTCAAGGGCACTACCGTCACACTGTCACTGACAGTTTCAGCCATCGCACGCGGTGACTCGCCGATTATCCAAACATTCTTTAATCTGCAACCGTTGTCATCCCTTTGAATCTCAATTCTCGGGGTATTCAAGGCAGTATCGATTATCTCTTTTAAGTTTTCAGGCTCAATAAATTTACATTTTCTTCGGTCCTGATCGTTTTTAAAGGTTTTTAACACCCTTGTAGGTGAGCCGGCTAAACCGCAACGTGATTTATCGGCACCGATATCATCGGCACTCCAAACCTCAACCTCACCCACCTTAGAACGAATACTCGGCAAACGGAGAGTATTAATACGCTCAACCGTTACAAGTGACAGCTCGGTTAAGTTACCCGAGACTCCGTCACGTGTGGTGTATTTTAAGCCCTCAGCCGCAGTTTCCAAGCTCATTAAATTGGTAACCAACGGAATATTAAGCATTGTTGCAATTTCAGGTCCAACCTGACCGGTATCGCCGTCAATTGCCTGCCTGCCGCAGATAATCAAGTCGGGCGAAAGCTTATTTAAAGCTAAGCTCAGCGCATATGAGGTTGCCAGGGTATCTGCACCGGCAAAGGCACTGTCGGATAAAAGTATTCCCTTTTTAGCACCCAGACGCGTTAATCCCAAAAGGAAATCCTTAACCGGAGCCGGTCCCATTGAAAGCAATGTAACCTCAGCATTTTGAAGTCGTAACGCCGCCTCATAGGCACAGGCATCAAACGGATTAAGCTCACCGCTTGACAGTCTTCTTATACAAACAACAACCCTCATAACTCACCTTGCATTATAAATCGGTGCCAAAGCATCATGGATTTTCTTATATTCCTCAAATACCTTACGGTATTTTTCGGTGTTTTCGGGGTTAGGCTCAGTTACAGATTTGAACTTAACGCACTTATCAGCAGCATCCTCAACATCCTTGAATACACCTATGGCAATACCTGCAAGCATTGCCGAGCCTAAGGAAGAATCACTGCTTTCTACAGTTTTTAAGGTCATACCCAAAACATCAGCGGCAATTTGACGCCACAGCTCACCCTTTGTACCGCCGCCGATTGCCGTTGCAGTTAAGGAGTAATCAATACCTGCATCAGTCAAAACCGAACGTGAATCCAAGAGAGCATAACAAACACCCTCTAAAAC
>CAJGBX010000039.1 GCA_904501685.1 Clostridiaceae bacterium | reverse complement strand
TTGCCCTTCTGCCAACGCCAGGTGTCAACACACATATCCTCAATAGAACGTGTGGCCTCCCAGCCTAAAAGATTCTTTGCTTTGTCAGCGTTTGCATAAACCTCATCAGGGTCGCCGGGTCGTCGAGGGTCGATAACATAAGGAATTTCAATTCCCGAAGCCTTTTGAAAGGCGTCCTTTAACTGTAAAACACTGCAGCCGTTACCGGTACCGAGATTAATAGCCTCACATCCGGTGTTGTTTAAGGCCCAGTTGACCGCCTTAACGTGACCGTCAGCCAAATCAACAACGTGTATGTAGTCACGAACACCTGTGCCGTCAACGGTATTATAATCGTTGCCGAAAACGTGAAGCTTTTCAAGCTTTCCGACTGCAACCTGCGAAATGTAGGGCATAAGGTTATTGGGAATACCCTTGGGGTCTTCACCTATTGTGCCGCTTTCGTGAGCACCGATGGGGTTAAAGTAACGTAGCAGAGCAATACTCCAACCGTTGTCCGAAACATAAAGGTCACGAAGCATTTCTTCAATAAACAGCTTGGTTCTGCCGTAGGGGTTGATTGCACCTAAAGGCATAGTTTCAACCAATGGCATAGTCTTTGCAACACCGTAAACTGTAGCTGAAGAGGAGAAAACGATTTTCTTAACACCGAATTCCTCCATAACATCGCAAAGAACAAAGGTAGAGTCAATATTGTTTTTATAATATTCCATAGGAATCTTGACCGACTCACCAACCGCCTTTAAGCCTGCAAAGTGAATAGCAGCCTCGATTTTATTTTCCTTAAAAACAGTACGAAGAGCCTCGCGGTCACGAACATCGGCCTTGTAGAACTTTACCGGCTTGCCGATAATTTTCTCAACACGCTTTAAGGATTCTTCTTTACTGTTGCGAAGATTATCGACAACAACAATATCGTAGCCTGCCTTGCTGAGTTCAATACAAGTATGACTGCCGATGTAACCGGCACCGCCTGTTATTAAAATTGCCATTATAAAACACCCTTTCGAAAAAGTAAAAATAAACTAAGAAATGTCAATTCGCTAATCTACATAACATATTAAATTTATTATAACATAACAGCGTAGTTTTTTCAACCGATTTAATAAATAAATATTACAGCTGTACCTCGCTGATTATTTTTTATAAATGTATATTTAATATATTGATTTTTATGGAAAAACAAGGTATAATGAATCGAACATGCTTTGATATGTGCTTATATGTTGGAGCTTGAAAATCGGTTCAAAAGAGGCTTATTGTAAATAAAAAAAGGAGATATAGTAATGGGAATTATAAACAGTGAATTTATTTTAAGAAATGAGACGGCAAGACAGTTGTACAATGAATATGCCAAGGATATGCCGATAATTGACTATCACTGCCATATTAATCCTCAGGAAATTGCCGAGGACCGAAAGTTCGATAACATAACTCAGGTTTGGCTTGGCGGTGACCATTATAAGTGGCGTCTTATCCGTTCAAACGGTATTAATGAGGATGAAATAACCGGGGATACCGATGCGCGTGTGAAGTTTCAGCATTTTGCAGATATGCTGCCTAAGGCAATAGGTAACCCGATGTATCATTGGACACATTTGGAGTTGAAGAAATATTTTGATTATGACGGAATTTTAAACAGTGATACTGCAGAAGAGGTTTGGCAGCTTTGCAATTCTAAGCTGCAGGACGATAATATGTCGGTAAGAGGTCTTATTAACGCTTCTAACGTTGCCGTTATCGGTACAACCGATGACCCGATTGACGATTTGCGTTGGCATAAGGCAATTGCCGAGGATAAAGACTTTAAAACCAAGGTTGTTCCGTCCTATCGTCCCGATAAGGCAGTGAATATCGAAAAACCCGGATTTAAGGAATATATTGAAAAACTTTCGGCAGTTGTCGGTTATGAAATCAAGACCGTTGCCGATGTTAAAAACGCCTTGACCGAAAGACTTAAATTCTTCTGTGAAAACGGTTGTAAGGCTTCTGACCATGGCTTGGACTATGCAGTTTTCAGTATAATGTCCGAGAATGAGTTGGACGAAGTTTTAACTCGCGCTTTAAACGGTGAAACAGTGTCTCAGGCTGAGGCTGACGCATATAAGACTGCAATTCTTTTACATTTGGGTAAGGAATATGCTAAGCGTGATGTTGTAATGCAGATTCATTACGGTGCAATCCGTAACACCAATAGCAAGAAGTTTGAACGCCTGGGTCCCGATACCGGATTTGACTGTATTTCCACACGTGCTTGCGGTGATGAGCTGGTTAAATTTATGGATGCGCTTGAAAAAGAGGACAGCTTGCCGAAAACTGTTTTGTATTCATTAAATCCGTTTGATAATGCAATGCTTGATACCTTCTTGGGTGCATTCCAGGGTACTGAGGTAGAAGGCAAAATTCAGCACGGCTCGGCTTGGTGGTTTAATGACACTAAGAGAGGTATGGAGGAGCAGTTGAAGTCCTTGGCTGACCTTTCCTTGCTCGGTAACTTTATCGGTATGCTTACCGATTCACGTAGTTTTCTTTCTTACACCCGTCACGATTATTTCAGAAGAATACTTTGCAATCTTTTGGGTGAATGGGTTGAAAACGGCGAATATCCCAATGACCAAAAAGCTTTGAAGGAAATTGTTGAAGGTATTTGCTATAAAAATGCTGCAAGATATTTCGGATTTTAAGGAGTACATAGCTATGAAAAATATTAAAGAAGCTGTTGAAAAAAGAGCAAATCGACCCATTAAGGTGATGCAGTTCGGAGAGGGTAACTTTCTTCGTGCTTTTCCTGATTATATGATAGATATTGCTAATGAAAAGGGTCTTTTTGATGGTGACATTGCTGTTGTGAAGTGTGTTCCGTTCGGTAATTTGGACCGTTTTAAGAAGCAGGATAATCTTTATACCGTAATTCTCAGAGGTAAGGATAACGGTGAGGTTGTAAATTCCGCACGTGTTGTTACAAGCATACAGAAGGCTATCGGTTGCTATGAGGATTATGATGAGTATATTGCGTTGGCAAAGCTGGATAGTCTGCGTTTTATAATCTCAAACACAACCGAAGCAGGTATCGTTTTAGATACAAACGACCATTTAGACGGTATTCCCGAAACCTATCCCGGAAAGCTTACTCAGTTCTTATTTGAACGCTTTAAGGCTTTTGACGGTGCCAAGGATAAAGGTCTGGTTCTTCTTCCGGTTGAGCTTATTGATGATAACGGTAAACAGCTGAAAAAGTGCGTGCTTGCCTTGGCTGAGGCATGGAGCTTACCGGCTGAATTTACTGCTTGGGTAAAAAATTCTTGCGTATTTTGCAGTACCTTGGTTGACCGTATTGTTACCGGCTATCCCTTTGACGAGGCTGAGAAGCTTTGTGAGGAAATGGGTTATACTGATGAGCTTCTGGATGTTGCTGAGCCGTTCGGTCTTTGGGTAATTGAAAGTGAAAAGGATATTTCTGATGAATTCCCGCTTGATAAGGCAGGTATGCCGGTTCTCTTTACCGATAATCAGAAGCCTTATAAGGATAGAAAGGTAAGAATTTTAAACGGTGCTCATACCTCTACTGTACTTTTAGGTTGGCTTTCGGGTCTGGAAATTGTTAGAGAGTGTATGGAAGACGGTACTATCAGAGGCTTTATGAATATGGCACTGTCTGAGATAAAGCCCGGTGTAAAGCTGCCTTCTGATGAGGTTCAGGCATTTACCGATTCTGTTTTCGAACGCTTTGAGAATCCGTTTATCAGACATAAGGTATTGGATATTTCACTTAACTCGGTTTCTAAGTGGAGAGCCAGAGTTCTTTCCTCGTTTAAGGATTTCTACAATGCAAACAATGCTATTCCGAAGGCTTTGACCTTCTCGTTTGCCGCACTTTTGGCATTCTATACCTCTAATACTATGGAGGACGGTGTGTTAAAGGCTAAACGCTTGGACGGTACCGAGTATATAATCAAGGACGGCGAGGCAGAGCTGAAGTTCTTCCTTGAAAACTCTAATAAGCCGGTTGCTGAATATGTTGAACTCACAATTAAAAACTCCGACCTTTGGGGCGAGGATTTGTCGCAGTATAAAGGCTTTAATGAGGCAGTAGTAAAGTATCTTACTGAAATTCGTGCTAATGCAAAGGTTGCTGCCGATAAGCTTTTAAAGGGTGAAATATAATGAACACTTTTAAAATTCACGAAAACGATAATGTTGCGGTATTACTGACCGGTGATGGTGAAATTCCTGCCGGTCATAAGGTGGCAGTTTGCGATATTAAAAAGGATACACCGGTCATTAAATACGGTTTTCCTATAGGTAAGGCTAAGACCGATATAAAGAAGGGTGAGCATGTTCACTGTCATAATCTTTATTCCGATATGAAAAAGCTTGATGGTTATGAGTATACTCCCGATTTTAAGGATTTGGTAAAAACTGAGTCTAAGACTTTTATGGGCTTTAAGCGTGAGAACGGTAAGGTTGGTATCAGGAATGAGGTTTGGATTGTACCTACCGTCGGTTGTGTTAATGCCATTGCAAAGTCGATTGAGGATAACTCGCAGCAGTTTAAAACCGATAATATTAACGGTATTTTTTCATATTCGCATCCTTACGGCTGCTCTCAGCTGGGCGGTGACCAGCTTAATACTCAAAAGCTGCTTTGCGGTCTTATAAATCATCCTAATTGTGCCGGTGTTTTGGTTTTAAGCTTGGGTTGTGAGAATAATAACCTCGGCGAGTTGAAAAAGGTTTTAGGCGAGTGGGATGAAAAAAGAGTAAGATTCTTGGTTTGCCAGGATGTTGAGGATGAGGTTCAAGAGGGCACAAGGCTTGTAGAGGAGCTTTGTCAGTATGCAGATAGCTTTACACGTACCGAATGTGATGCAAGCAAGCTTGTAATCGGTCTTAAGTGCGGTGGCTCAGACGGTTTTTCGGGTATTACCGCCAATCCGCTTGTAGGCAGAATTTCCGATAAGCTGATTTCAATGGGTGGAAGTGCAATTTTGACCGAGGTTCCCGAGATGTTCGGTGCCGAAACGCTGTTGTTTGACCGTTGCAGAACCAAGGGGATTTTTGATAATGCTGTAAAGCTTATAAACGATTTTAAGGACTATTTTGCATCTTATGGTGAGCCGATTGACGAAAATCCGTCACCGGGAAATAAGGCAGGCGGCATCAGTACCTTGGCAGATAAGGCCTTGGGCTGTACTCAAAAGGCAGGCAGTGCACCGGTTGAGGATGTTTTGCAATACGGTGATCCCGTAAAGAAAAACGGACTGTCACTGTTACAGTCGCCCGGTAACGATTTGGTTGCAGCCTGTGCCTTGGCAGGTAGCGGTGCCCATATGGTACTGTTTACCACCGGCAGAGGAACACCGTTTGGATGTCCTGTTCCTACACTAAAAATTTCAAGCAATAGTAACCTTTTCAAAACGAAGAATAAGTGGATTGACTTTAATGCAGGTCAGCTGTTGGACGGCGTTGATGCTGAAGTATGTGCAGATGACTTCTTTAATTTGTTGTTAGAGGTTGCAAGCGGTAAAAAAGCCAAGAGCGAGTCTCTTGATAAGCGTGATTTGGCAATCTTTAAAGACGGTGTAACACTTTAAGTGAAAAATTGATTTATATGTATAAATAAAAACGACTTGTTTAAACAAGTCGTTTTTATTTATACATATAAATCAATTTTTCACTTAAAGTGTTACACCGTCTTTAAAGATTGCCAAATCACGCTTATCAAGAGACTCGCTCTTGGCTTTTTTACCGCTTGCAACCTCTAACAACAAATTAAAGAAGTCATCTGCACATACTTCAGCATCAACGCCGTCCAACAGCTGACCTGCATTAAAGTCAATCCACTTATTCTTCGTTTTGAAAAGGTTACTATTGCTTGAAATTTTTAGTGTAGGAACAGGACATCCAAACGGTGTTCCTCTGCCGGTGGTAAACAGTACCATATGGGCACCGCTACCTGCCAAGGCACAGGCTGCAACCAAATCGTTACCGGGCGACTGTAACAGTGACAGTCCGTTTTTCTTTACGGGATCACCGTATTGCAAAACATCCTCAACCGGTGCACTGCCTGCCTTTTGAGTACAGCCCAAGGCCTTATCTGCCAAGGTACTGATGCCGCCTGCCTTATTTCCCGGTGACGGATTTTCGTCAATCGGCTCACCATAAGATGCAAAATAGTCCTTAAAATCGTTTATAAGCTTTACAGCATTATCAAAAATCCCCTTGGTTCTGCAACGGTCAAACAACAGCGTTTCGGCACCGAACATCTCGGGAACCTCGGTCAAAATTGCACTTCCACCCATTGAAATCAGCTTATCGGAAATTCTGCCTACAAGCGGATTGGCGGTAATACCCGAAAAACCGTCTGAGCCACCGCACTTAAGACCGATTACAAGCTTGCTTGCATCACATTCGGTACGTGTAAAGCTATCTGCATACTGACAAAGCTCCTCTACAAGCCTTGTGCCCTCTTGAACCTCATCCTCAACATCCTGGCAAACCAAGAATCTTACTCTTTTTTCATCCCACTCGCCTAAAACCTTTTTCAACTCGCCGAGGTTATTATTCTCACAACCCAAGCTTAAAACCAAAACACCGGCACAATTAGGATGATTTATAAGACCGCAAAGCAGCTTTTGAGTATTAAGCTGGTCACCGCCCAGCTGAGAGCAGCCGTAAGGATGCGAATATGAAAAAATACCGTTAATATTATCGGTTTTAAACTGCTGCGAGTTATCCTCAATCGACTTTGCAATGGCATTAACACAACCGACGGTAGGTACAATCCAAACCTCATTCCTGATACCAACCTTACCGTTCTCACGCTTAAAGCCCATAAAAGTCTTAGACTCAGTTTTTACCAAATCCTTAAAATCGGGAGTATACTCATAACCATCAAGCTTTTTCATATCGGAATAAAGATTATGACAGTGAACATGCTCACCCTTCTTTATATCGGTCTTAGCCTTACCTATAGGAAAACCGTATTTAATGACCGGTGTATCCTTTTTAATATCGCAAACTGCCACCTTATGACCGGCAGGAATTTCACCATCACCGGTCAGTAATACCGCAACATTATCGTTTTCGTGAATTTTAAAAGTGTTCATTATATTTCACCCTTTAAAAGCTTATCGGCAGCAACCTTTGCATTAGCACGAATTTCAGTAAGATACTTTACTACTGCCTCATTAAAGCCTTTATACTGCGACAAATCCTCGCCCCAAAGGTCGGAGTTTTTAATTGTGAGTTCAACATATTCAGCAACCGGCTTATTAGAGTTTTCAAGGAAGAACTTCAGCTCTGCCTCGCCGTCCTTGATTATATACTCGGTACCGTCCAAGCGTTTAGCCTTTAACACACCGTCCTCCATAGTATTAGAGGTATAGAATGCCAAAAGTGCGGCAAACGAGAAGGTCAAAGCCTTCGGAATAGCATTGTTTGCATTGTAGAAATCCTTAAACGAGGAAAGAACTCTGGCTCTCCACTTAGAAACCGAGTTAAGTGAAATATCCAATACCTTATGTCTGATAAACGGATTCTCAAAGCGTTCGAAAACAGAATCGGTAAATGCCTGAACCTCATCAGAAGGCAGCTTTACACCGGGCTTTATCTCAGACAGTGCCATATTCATAAAGCCTCTGATAGTACCGTCTTCCATACACTCTCTAACAATTTCCAGACCCGAAAGCCAACCTAAAAGTACAGTAGAGGTATGAGCACCGTTTAAAATTCTTACCTTTCTATCCTTATAAGGCTTCTGATTATCGGTAAAGAGAACCGGCATACCTGCCTTATCAAGCGGGAATTCATCAGAAATATCCTTTTCACTTTCAATTACCCAAAGACCGAACGGCTCAGCAACATCCAGAAGCTCATCAGTATAACCCATTTCCTCACAAAGCTTCTCAGCCTCGTCAAAGGGATAGCCGGTAACAATACGGTCAACCAAGGTACTGCAAAATACGCAAGAATTTTTTACCCAAGCAGTAAATTCAGCCGGTAAGCTCCATGCCTCAGCCAAGGCAAGCACGCACTTTTTCAGCTGTTTACCGTTATCATCAATAAGCTCAACCGGAAGAAGAACCAGACCTTTATCCTTGGCACCGTCAAAAGCCTTAAAGCGTTCAAATAAGAACTGAGTAAGCTTTCCGGGATAGGTTTCGGGAATACCGTCTAAATGGTCGTTTGTATCTAAAACGATACCTGCTTCGGTTGTGTTTGAGATTATAAAACGCAGACTATCCAGCTTTGCCAACGCAATATACTCATCATAATCCTCATAGCAACCGATAGCCTTCTGTATGCTTGTAACAACACGTGCGGAATTTACAACCTCACCGTTATCCTTACCTCTGAGAATTACGGTATAAAGATTATCCTGCTTCTTAAAACGGTCCAAATTACCGAACGGAACACACTTCACAACAGCAATGTCACCATCAAAAAGACCCTTTTCATTAGCAATATCTATCATATAATCAGGAAAAGCACGAAGAAAGTTACCCTCTCCGAACTGCATCACCTTAATGGGTCGATTTGCTCTTTTTTCAACAGCTTCTTTAATATTTTTCATAGCTATGTACTCCTTAAAATCCGAAATATCTTGCAGCATTTTTATAGCAAATACCTTCAACAATTTCCTTCAAAGCTTTTTGGTCATTGGGATATTCGCCGTTTTCAACCCATTCACCCAAAAGATTGCAAAGTATTCTTCTGAAATAATCGTGACGGGTGTAAGAAAGAAAACTACGTGAATCGGTAAGCATACCGATAAAGTTACCGAGCAAGGAAAGGTCAGCCAAGGACTTCAACTGCTCCTCCATACCTCTCTTAGTGTCATTAAACCACCAAGCCGAGCCGTGCTGAATTTTGCCTTCTACCTCAGTACCCTGGAATGCACCCAAGAAGGTATCAAGCATTGCATTATCAAACGGATTTAATGAATACAAAACAGTTTTCGGCAAGCTGTCCTCTTTTTCAAGCGCATCCATAAATTTAACCAGCTCATCACCGCAAGCACGTGTGGAAATACAGTCAAATCCGGTATCGGGACCCAGGCGTTCAAACTTCTTGCTATTGGTGTTACGGATTGCACCGTAATGAATCTGCATTACAACATCACGCTTAGCATATTCCTTACCCAAATGTAAAAGAATTGCAGTCTTATATGCGTCAGCCTCAGCCTGAGACACTGTTTCACCGTTTAAAGCGCGAGTTAAAACTTCGTCCAACTCATTCTCGGACATTATACTGAAAACTGCATAGTCCAAGCCATGGTCAGAAGCCTTACAACCGTTTTCACAGAAGAATTTAAGTCTTTCGGTCAAGGCGTTTTTAACATCGGCAACGGTCTTGATTTCATAACCGACAACTGCCGAAAGTTTTTCAATATATTCCTTAAATCCGGGTTTTTCGATATTCACTGCCTTATCGGGACGATAGGACGGAACAACCTTGGTTTTAAAGTCTTTATCCTCGGCAATTGCCTTATGCCAACGCAAATCGTCAATCGGGTCATCGGTTGTACCGATAACGGCAACGTTAGAAGCGTTAATAAGACCTCTTACCGACATATTATCGTCCTGCAGCTTAGAATTGCAAAGCTGCCAAACCTCTTCTGCAGTATCACTGTTTAAAATTCCGTCATAATCAAAATATTTCTTCAACTCCAAATGTGTCCAATGATACATCGGGTTACCTATTGCCTTAGGCAGCATATCTGCAAAATGCTGAAACTTCACACGCGCATCGGTATCCCCGGTTATTTCATCCTCATTAATACCGTTTGAACGGATAAGACGCCACTTATAATGGTCACCGCCAAGCCAAACCTGAGTTATGTTATCGAACTTTCGGTCCTCGGCAATTTCCTGAGGATTAATATGGCAGTGATAGTCAATTATCGGCATATCCTTGGCATATTCATTGTACAACTGTCTTGCCGTCTCATTTCTTAAAATAAATTCACTGTTTATAATTCCCATTACTATATCTCCTTTTTTTATTTACAATAAGCCTCTTTTGAACCGATTTTCAAGCTCCAACATATAAGCACATATCAAAGCATGTTCGATTCATTATACCTTGTTTTTCCATAAAAATCAATATATTAAATATACATTTATAAAAAATAATCAGCGAGGTACAGCTGTAATATTTATTTATTAAATCGGTTGAAAAAACTACGCTGTTATGTTATAATAAATTTAATATGTTATGTAGATTAGCGAATTGACATTTCTTAGTTTATTTTTACTTTTTCGAAAGGGTGTTTTATAATGGCAATTTTAATAACAGGCGGTGCCGGTTACATCGGCAGTCATACTTGTATTGAACTCAGCAAGGCAGGCTACGATATTGTTGTTGTCGATAATCTTCGCAACAGTAAAGAAGAATCCTTAAAGCGTGTTGAGAAAATTATCGGCAAGCCGGTAAAGTTCTACAAGGCCGATGTTCGTGACCGCGAGGCTCTTCGTACTGTTTTTAAGGAAAATAAAATCGAGGCTGCTATTCACTTTGCAGGCTTAAAGGCGGTTGGTGAGTCGGTCAAGATTCCTATGGAATATTATAAAAACAATATTGACTCTACCTTTGTTCTTTGCGATGTTATGGAGGAATTCGGTGTTAAGAAAATCGTTTTCTCCTCTTCAGCTACAGTTTACGGTGTTGCAAAGACTATGCCATTGGTTGAAACTATGCCTTTAGGTGCAATCAACCCCTACGGCAGAACCAAGCTGTTTATTGAAGAAATGCTTCGTGACCTTTATGTTTCGGACAACGGTTGGAGTATTGCTCTGCTACGTTACTTTAACCCCATCGGTGCTCACGAAAGCGGCACAATAGGTGAAGACCCCAAGGGTATTCCCAATAACCTTATGCCCTACATTTCGCAGGTTGCAGTCGGAAAGCTTGAAAAGCTTCACGTTTTCGGCAACGATTATAATACCGTTGACGGCACAGGTGTTCGTGACTACATACACGTTGTTGATTTGGCTGACGGTCACGTTAAGGCGGTCAACTGGGCCTTAAACAACACCGGATGTGAGGCTATTAATCTCGGTACCGGTAACGGCTGCAGTGTTTTACAGTTAAAGGACGCCTTTCAAAAGGCTTCGGGAATTGAAATTCCTTATGTTATCGACCCTCGACGACCCGGCGACCCTGATGAGGTTTATGCAAACGCTGACAAAGCAAAGAATCTTTTAGGCTGGGAGGCCACACGTTCTATTGAGGATATGTGTGTTGACACCTGGCGTTGGCAGAAGGGCAA
>CAJGBX010000038.1 GCA_904501685.1 Clostridiaceae bacterium | reverse complement strand
CGGAACCTGCTTGAGCGCCGCCGCGTGGAAAATATAGTCAACGCCGTGCATAGCGTTCTTTACGGACGCGAGGTCGCGCACGTCGCCGATATAAAATTTGATTTTTTCGGCAACCTCAGGCATTTTCGCCTGAAACTCGTGGCGCATATCGTCCTGCTTCTTCTCGTCGCGCGAGAAAATGCGGATTTCTCCGATATCGGTACGAAGGAAACGGTTAAGCACTGCGTTTCCAAATGAACCGGTTCCACCGGTTATAAGTAAGGTTTTGTTAGTGAAAAGTGACATCTTACTCTCCTTCTTGTAACTTGTCAATAAGATTGCAATATATCTCTGAAAATCACATCATATGGGAAAATGCCGTGACCATTCGATCGATAATTGCTGTAAATAACATATACTGATAACAAAAGCACCGCAATTTTGAATAAAATTGAATATCTTTTCTTACACATAATTGCGAGACATATAGGTTCAAACATCATAAAATATAACCCCACACGATCCATATAATCGTATATATATCCGGCAAACGTGCAAATCAAACCCACAGCATAAATCGCAAATATGTTGGCATAAAAGCTCTTTGAAGCGTTTTTTTTAGAAAAGCAATTCAAATTAAAAATAACGAATAAAAACAGCAGGGCAATTTTTGCAAAAATCATCATTCCTATATTAGGATTGGGATTGTCAAAATAACCAGAATATCGTTGCCAAACTTCAAAAACAATGTAATAAGCAATTGGAAGCATCGCCATAAACGAAATTGCAATGGCATATCGTAATTTTCCATTTTTCATATGCGTCCAACCGAAAATCAGAAGTATAGCTAATCCTATAAATGCACTATAATGAAATGAACTGCCAATAATCACTGTTACAATAAATATCGAGTAGCGCTTGTTTTGCAAAAAATATGTTCCCAAAAAAACAATCGCTATTGCAAGGAACTGACGCATAATATTCATGGAAAATTGAAAGTATAACGCTAAATATAAAAACACGCTCCAGCCATACGACACTTGTTTTCTTAACGTCCAAAAACGAAATAATACACAAAAAGAAATCGCAGAAGAAAAAACGAATATGACAAACTTTGCACTGTCACAAAGAAATAGTAAAAAACGAGTAGTGTACAAAAAACCTATTTCGACATGTTCAAGCACGCCCATTCGTGCCCACTCGATATACTGATAATAAGCACCGGTATCAATCCCGACCGTTGAAGCCCGAAGACCAGAGATGCAAGAGACTAATATAACTGAAAACCAAAAAGAAAGTTTACTGTTTTTCTTTTCAGCAAGCAATGCAACCGCAGCTGTCAAAGCGCAAGAAAAATAATATACCAAATTCATCTATGCACCTCTTTCCGTTGCTTAATAGCATAAACAATCTTGTGTCTTGTTTTTTTGTTGGTTATTAACATCAAAGCTGAACCTGCAAGCCATATAGCAACAACAATTGAACCATTCACTATCACGTTTATCCAATTGCTCAATCCATCAAACCTTATTTGATCGAAAATAAACATTATAATGCAAAAAACAACAATTAAAATATAATTGCGGATGTAATGTTTTTTAGGGCTGGACTTAAAGGAATATTTGTACAATATGTGAGGCTCAACAACATGACAAACACACAGGTTCGTCACAATAGTCGCTAAAATTACTCCTGCTACACTATAATCCGCCGGTAAGAGCAAAACAAGCAGAATCGACAACACTAAATTTGCTATTCCTTCAAATATAGGTTTCCAGCGGTCATTGTAAAACGCTCCGGAGGCATCTCTAAATAAAAGCGTAGATTGCCTAAGGAACTGGACAAAATAATTCAGTGTAACGCATTTTACGATAACACTATTCAAAATCAATCCATCACCAAATAGCAAGACTATCAAATCGTCAATGACAGCATAATATCCAAGAAAGAACAAGCTTCCTAAAAGGTAATTAACAATATAAAACAGATCATAGTATTCCTCCAGCACACGCGAGGTCTGTTTTACAAAAGCATGGCCTACAATTGCTGTTAAAGAAGAAAAAGCCAACGATATAATAGAAATTATTGCTGTTGATATTATAGTGTAATTTGAATATTTGCCTAAAATTGCTACTCCAACAAAAGCGGAAATGATTATACTATCAATTGTATTGACCATCACATTCCCTATTTTGTGCATAAACATAGCCTTGACATTTTTCACGACCTCCCGCTTAGTTGTATTATCAAGAGGTTGTCGAGGGCCATTTATAATATTGGGGTATTTTTGTTTAGTAATAATATGTGCAAATATCCACTGTACTAACGTACCTAAAATAGTCGCTATTAAAAACAGAACGAAAGATTTATACAGCACTAATACCACTATTTGAAGTATTGATTGCAATGTAATTCCTGCACAGTTTGAAAGCGATGTTATATAATTGTTTTTATATGCATTAATTAAAGAATTTTTTGCGCTGTACAAATATGTTATCACGACAGCACAAAGTGCCAAAAGAAAGGTAAAGTACAAACTCGTTCCTTTGGGGTTATATCCTTTTGCCAAAAACGGTAGGAAAGGCATAACACATATTCCGCTTATGCCAATTACTAACGCGATAATGTAATACAATTTCTTGTACAACTGATACAGTGATCGAACCTTGCAATAATCTTCGTTCACTATAGGGCCGTACATAGAGAAAGCGATAGCAGCCCCAACGCCAAGTTCTGTTACAGACAAAAAACCGATAATGCTTGTATATAAAGAATTAATTCCATTAATATCGTTGCCTAAATATTTTATGATTAAACGTCTCGTAATTAACGTAAAAACTAAAACTAGTATTTTAGCTAGCAAGGATACGGCGACATTTAAAAATCCTTTTTTCTTATCCATTATTCAACACATTTCACAGCATGCAAAACAATTTCGGCGATATTGAAAAAATAAAAGCTTTAACTTTATTTTCAAAAGAATGCGCATATTTTAAAGCATACTTCTTGTGAACAAACTCACTCCCATACTTATATAACTTTCCCGACCTAAAGACACCCATATAGCATCCGGCAAGATAATTTTCTAATAATCGACACAACTTATTGTCACATGTCTTCTTCGCTAACTCACAAATTGATAGACCGGTCTCATAGATGTCCTTACAATGTTTACGCTTGTCCTTTTGAGATGTGATAGAAGTATCATTGATTACATAGTGGTAGAATGAAACACCGGTGTACACTACACTTTTTGCGCAAATGAATGCCCTAGGTGAAAATTCAACATCTTCATGCAGTATATTTTCTTTAAAATACAAACCATTATCCAAAAGAAATTGACGCCTATATGCATTCAACCAAACAACTACAGGAAACGTTTTTTTCTGCAATGCAGCTTTCATATATTGCGAACCGGAAAACTTTTTCCCGACTTCTAAATCTGCATAGTGATAACATTCATATCCTTCTTCGGTAACGTCGCAATCTCCCATTACGATATCCGCTCTGCTATTCTCCAAAAAGGGTAGCATTTTTTCGCATGCATCTTCTTTTATGTAATCATCAGAATCAACAAAAAAAACATAGTCACCGCTACTCTTTTTGAGTCCTGCATTGCGAGCATCAGAGAGCCCGCCGTTTGCTTTGTGTATAACTATCACGCGGTCATCTTTGGCTTGATAAGTGTCACAAATCAAACCGCAAGAATCAGGAGAACCGTCATCTACTAAAATAATTTCCAAATCTTTATACGTCTGGTTAATCAAAGAATCTACGCAACGCTCCAAGCACTGCTCTACTTTGTATACAGGAACTACTATTGATATCAGCAAACCACACCCTCCTTGATATTACCATTTTTGTTCTGCACTTTATTTTTGAAGAATATCAGCAATCCTCTTGCAGGCAAAGCCATCACCATACGGGTTGCTGGCTTTTGACATCGCATCATATGCTTCTTTGTTCTCAAGAAGCAATTTAAAGTTTTTGTAAATTACCTGCTCATCCGTTCCGACAAGCTTTAACGTGCCGGCCGCAATTCCCTCAGGGCGCTCAGTCGTATCTCTCATAACTAAAACAGGCTTACCGAGAGAAGGCGCTTCCTCCTGAATTCCGCCACTATCCGTAAGGATCATAAAACTGCGAGCGAGGAAGTTGTGAAAATCAAGAACTTCAAGAGGTTCAATAATATGAATACGATCGCAGCCGCCAAGCTCCTCATCCGCCGCCTTACGCACCATGGGATTCATATGAATGGGATAGATGGCTTTTACGTCCGGATGCTCGTCCATTACACGGCGAATCGCGCGGAACATATTGTGCATCGGCTCGCCGAGATTTTCTCTGCGGTGTGCCGTGATCATGATCAAGCGGCTATCTTTAGCCCATTCAAGCTCCGGATGCGTGTATTCCTCTCGCACGGTGGTCTTCAAGGCATCGATGGCGGTATTTCCCGTCACGTAGATCGATGCGGGATCCTTGCCCTCTTTCAGAAGGTTGTTCTTCTAAAGCTCCGTGGGGGAGAAATTATATTTTGCCACAATACCAACCGCCTGGCGGTTGAACTCCTCGGGATAGGGGCTGTAAATATTATAGGTGCGAAGTCCCGCCTCCACGTGGCCGACGGCGATCTGCTTATAGAAGCAGGCAAGAGCCGTCACGAACGCGGTGGTTTTCTCGAGGAAATCATCGATGCAACACATCCTTTATAATCCTTTCTCCGCTGTTATATTCATTCAAAACGCGCTGAAGCTCCACATCGCAAGCCAAACCAAACGCATTCGGATCCAAGCCTTGCTTGTATTCAAAGATCCGTTGAGTAAAATCCCCGTCCTCGGGATCACACTGCAATCCGATGCCACTCTTTTCAACCATCGCGCCCATATGAGATCCCCTCATACAAATCTGCGGAATATAAAACACAGCGCCATCGTAATACTTATTGGGCATCGCAAGCATCATGTTCGATCCGGAATAAACATTATGGATAATATCCGTATTGCGAACGAACTCATATCGATCATCCGGCTTATATTCACCGTGAAAAAACACATTTTCAGCTGCTATTTCCTTTGCATATGCCTTCAGTTCTAACGCCACCTGCTGTTCTCTTCCGTAATAATGCAGTTCAAAACGCGTATCCTTTGCAATTCGATCGATGATTTTTCGATTTATCTCCTCGCCGCGAATGAATCCCCAGAAAGCAATTCGAATCTTTTCGCTCTCAGTCTTCGTATACGAGCGATGCAAAAGATCCTCTTTGTTCAGGTTGTGCGAGGTATGGATCTTCGCCTTTTCGGAATCCGGAAAAAATACGCGAAAACCATCGCTACTCGTAAAGGTACACTTTGAACTTTTTACCAGATTTCCGATCATGCGACGAAAAAAACCGATCTTTTCATATGTAGAATCCCGATAATCAAAAAGGAATTTATTCTTATATTTTCTGGTAAGAGTTGAATACAAAAGAATGCCCGGCATTGTATGCAAAACAACAATAAAATCAAAGGAATTCTTTTTCAACAGTTTTTTAACATATCTGCGATAAGATATAAAGCCCTTGATCTTTGATTTCTTAGAAACATCATCTTCTTGATAAGCAGCAAACTCATGCCAGACAATCGGTGCAAGTGAAGGTTTTTTTTCTTCTTTCAGATCACGATTCCAATATACAACATGAACCTCATTCGCTTCTAAATTTATGTTTTTCAAATAAAAATTTGCATACGGCATATATTTTATCTTTGAAAAACCCAGAAGTAAAATCTTCATAAAAACCTCTTTATTTCACAATGGTCTTATACGCCGTTTCCACCGTGTAATTTTTATACAAATAAGCAATTTCCTTTTCCTTCATTGCATCCGCATCGGCAGCAAGTGCTTCAGCGACTGCGCTGCTGAATGCCGCGACGTCGTTCGACTCGCACCACCAGCCAAAGCCGGCATCGGTGATTACTTTACCGATATCGGTATTAGTGTCTGTGCAAGCGAGAACCGGGATACCTGCCTGCATATAAGCAAGCAAGCGGCTTGGAAAGTTCGGGATTGTGAAGCGATGGTCAAGAAAAATCATACCTACGTCGCAAGCGGCAACCATTTTATCATAATCCTCTTTCGGAAGTTGTTTCATAAGCTTTACATTATTCGGCTTTTCGGTACTAACAAATTCTTCGAGCTTTGGAAATTCAGTACCACTACCGACGATAAGAAAAAATACATCTTTATTGTCGGCTTCAGCTTTCAAACATTCAATTATAAACGGTATTCCCTGTGGCTTACCAAGGTTACCTCCATAGACAAACACTTTTTTATCAAGAGGGATATCGTATTTTTTGCGTAAAGCGTTACGCTCATCATCTGTGATAGACATGTCCCTATACTCAACAGAATTAGGGCACACCTCCACCTTATCTGACGGTATTTCGGGATTCATTCTGAAAGTGTACTCTACGTTTGCCGGTGACATACAGCCAATCTTATCCGAGATAGCATAAAGTTTTTTCTCTTTACGCCTAAAATACTTGTAAATAAGTCCTTTTATTCCACTTTTTTTCATCATACCGAGATCAACAGCATTCTGCGGGAAAATATCTTTAAGCAATAAATAGGTTTTAGCATTATCGCGTTTTTTTACATATTCAACCGCTTTAAAGAAAGTTATAGGAGGAGTAGAATATAACACTAAGTCAAACTTCACGTCAGAAAGATACTTTTTTATTCCCGAAATTAATTTTGATTCAAGCAGTATCGTTGAAATACCTTTTTCAATTATGTTAGTTTTTTGTATGTTCCCGGTTTTAATCCACAAAATATGAACTCTTTTATGAAACTCGTCCGAGGCACCGTGCATCAATTTTGTAACCAATCCATATCTACGTTCTACCGGAGAAACAATATAAACATCATGACCGTTTTTTACAAATTCACGCATCAAATCTGCATATATACCATGTTCGTCAATAGAGCGAAACATAGAAAGCGTGAGAAAAAGAATATTTTTTTTATTCATCGCATTTTTCCATAGATTCTAAGTAAGTTTTTTCTAAAATCCCCGCAGCAGTTTCAATCTCGTATCCCGAGATTATAAATTCTTCCCGCATATTTCTTCTTTCAAACGGCAAAAAGCTGATTATGCTTGACATCCACTTATCATTTGCTTCGTCCAAAGACAAGTGCACAACATGACCTGTTATATTAGGAGCCGGAACAGCGGTTGAAAGAACACACGGCAAGCCGGAGGCTTGCGCCTCAACAACAACCATCGGAAGTCCCTCATACAAAGAAGGAAGCAAAAATACATCCATCATCTGCATTAAATCAGGAATATCATCTCTACGCCCAAGCAAGCGACACGATTCGCTTATTCCAAGATCTTTAATTTTCTGCTCTACAGCAGATCTCATGCTGCCGTCACCGACAAGCAACAAAAAGGCATTGCTTTGACTTTTCAGAACTTCGGCAAATATTTCAATGCATCTAATTAAATTTTTCTGTTCTTCTAACCTTCCTACAAAACCAACCAAGAACTTATCTTGCAAACCAAATTGTTTTCTATAGTTTTCTCTGGTTTGTCCGTTGAAATAATATCGACTTGCATCTATTGCGTTTTTTATAACGGTGACATCTCGTTTTGAGCCAAAAACCCAACGTCCCGCTTCCTCCGAACAAGCTAACCGATGCGTAACAAAAAGATTTACAAACGGCTTAAACAAATAATGTTGCCACAAAACGTTACAGGACGTGTTATGAGAATGACCTATAATAGTTTTTACTTTTAGCAATTTACACACAAAGGCATCCATTGCCATACTTGCGCTATTTTGCTGTATATGAACCACTTCATAATGTTGTTGCTTTATCAACTTATAAAGCTTTCTCATGTAAGAAAACGGATGTCTGTTCCTCGAAGGCAATCTGTAGATTACACCACCTAAAGAACGTATTTCTTCGTCATATCGCTCAGGTTTCTCTGAACACGTTACAAAATCAAACTGAACCTTTTCTCTATCGATATGTCTGTAATAATTCATAACGACATTCTCGACACCGGCATACCCCAAAGATCCAATAACCTGAAGAACTCTTATCATATTTAATCTCCTAAGTAATTTCTTAAAGCAACATATGGAATTTTCATAAAGCACAGTCAATTATATAAACCTTCAAAATTGCAAAAGTAAATTGAACGCATATCCAACTTGTCCGGCGAAATAAAATCTTTTTTCAAATTATCACCGATATATGCCATTTTTTCAAAAGGAACATTCAACTCTTTCTGCATTATTCTAAACGCTTTGTCACAAGGCTTTCTAAATTCAACTCCGCCAAGTTCGTCTGTAATGATAATACAATCAAAAAAATCGTTGATTTCAAGAGCTCGAATTTTTGCGCGTTGACCTTCAGGCCTGCCATCGGTGATAAGACCTATTTTTTTGTTTTTTTTCAGTCCACTCAACAACGCACGAACACCCGGATAGAGCTTTATTACCGGGTTATGGAAACGATACGTTTCAAGTGCAAGTTTTTTTGCACCGTCTGTAAGTATCCCTTCGCGCTCAAGAACGGTATCAATCGCAGGAAGCTTCTTTTCAAACGCTTCCCATAGTTTGCTTGCCATTCCAGAAACCTGCGGAAACTTTTCAGCAATTGCAGAATATCCGCTCTTTACATAGTCCTTTTCAGAATACAGCGTATCATCCAAATCAAAAATCACAGCATCGATACAATCAAGATGTTTCTCGCATTCCAAAATATTATTTATTTTGATCATTTCACTCTCACACTTTGATCAAATCTGCTAAATACAGCACCGTTTTCCGCAGCGCTATCTATGTACCCAAGAGTTTCACCGTCGATAAGACGAAGCAGCGCCTCTGCAGAGTTTGCACCCGCCTTAATCGAAAGAGGTGCTCCGCCACCGAAGCGTGGGTTTATTTCAATGTAATAGTCATCACCTGTGGTTGCCTCTCTTATAAGCTGCACAGTAATAGCTCCGCAAGGCTTATAATCCGCTATGAGCACCTTCATCTCATCAATAATTTTTCGGTCATTAGTTATTTCTGTTTTCAAAACCTCTCCCGCTCTTACTGCAAGACGAATACGAGGGGTGATGAACACAGGCTTGCCCGAAAAGTCGCAAAAAGCATCGACGGTATATTCAGTACCCGTAACAAACGGCTGAATGATATAATCCGGAATCTGATTTGCGTACGATATGAGTTCCTCCATAGACGATACCTTATACGCGTTTATACTAGAGCTTCCATCCTTAGGCTTTATGAACGCAGGAAAACCGGCGTCGTATGCATTAACATCATCAACAGGTGTGGGACTTTTAAGACCTACAGAATGAAAATAATCTGCAGTGTATCTTTTATCGCGGCAGAGAGCGATTTTATCGGGAGCGCTTATTACGGCAACGGTTCCGACACTCTCAAAATCGCCTTTGTGCAGCGAGAGCAAATGAAGGTCGGTATCAATAGTGGGAATTAGGGCATCAATTTTCTCGTTTTTGCAAATATCGATAAGCGATGGTATGTAAGACTCATCTTTAATACGAGGAACAATCACGGTTTTATCGCAAAACTGAAGTGCAGGTGCAGACTCCGAAACATCTGCTCCGTATATTACGAGTTCCTTACCGAGAGAATCCGCAGCAGCTCTAAACGCCTCTACAAGCTCAACTCGCCGACCTACACTTGTAAAAAGTATCCTCATTCTACCATCTCCTCCTCGTTGCTCCCCATAAACTCTTCCATCGTTGCCGAGGTGTCGGACGAAATTCCGCTATGGGAGAGAACAGCCTTTACGGTGCCGAATATAATTTTTAGGTCTCCAAAAAAAGTAACATGATTCACGTAATGAATATCAAGCTCAAATTTTTCTTCCCAAGATATCGCATTACGCCCATTTATCTGTGCATATCCGGTAAGTCCCGGACGCACCTTATGGCGCTGACGTTGCTCCGAAGTGTATCGGTCAAGATATCTTACAAGAAGCGGTCTTGGGCCTACTATTGCCATATGTCCGAGAAGGATGTTGAAAAGTTCGGGCAATTCGTCAAGAGACGTTGAGCGGAGAAATTTTCCGTATTTGTTAAGGCGTTTTTCATCAGGCAAAAGGTCACCATTCTCATCTTTGGCGTTAGTCATAGTCCTGAATTTTATGAGCTTAAATATCTTTTCTTTTCCGGTTCTCTTGCTGATTTTTCCGGGACGAAGCTGGGTAAAAAACGGATTTCCCTTCATAGCTATCAAGCCTATTAGCGAAAGGAATAACAAAATCGGAGAAAGGATGGCTATCGCAATAAATGAAAGCCAAAAATCAAAAAATCGCTTAAAAAAACGTGCGTACATCGCGTACTCCTCAATTAAAACAGGATTTGATTATTTCGATGACAGCGAGCTGCTCGCTCTCAGTCATTTTGTTATCGCTCGGCAGACAAAGACCTCTGTCAAAAATATCCGCACCGACATCCTCGATGCCACCGGCAATATAAGCGTTAGTTTTAGCACGTGCCGAACCGTTAACAGTAACGAACTCGTGCATACGGTACATCGGCTGCATATGCATAGGCTTCCAAATAGGTCTGCCTTCAACGTTGTACTTTGCGAGTGTTTCGAGAATTTCTGTCGGACAAGTCTTTCCGCTTTGATGCACGTAAAGTGCTTTAGTATCATCTCTCACTTGTGGGCACATACTATCGCGGTCAATAATCATTGCAGAGAGCCAGTAGTTAGGCTCTGTATTATCTACGATTGGATTCATCTGCACAGGCAAGTTTTTGAGTCCTTCTTTGTAACGCTCATAGATAGCCTTTTTCTGCGCAATATGCTCCCCAAGATAAGGATACTGTCCACGCACGACACCTGCTATCACGTTGCTCATTCTGTAATTATACCCTACCTCTTCGTGCTGATACCACGGAGCGTTTTCTCTTGCCTGCGTGGACCACTTGCGAGCCTTATTAGCAACCTCAATATCATTAGTCAAAAGGCAGCCGCCCGAAGAACCGGTAATTATTTTGTTTCCGTTATAGCTAACAGCGGCATAGTCACCGAATGAACCGCACTGCTTACCAAAAAGTGTCGCACCCATAGCCTCTGCGGCGTCCTCTATCAAAAGCGCACCGTGAGCCTCGCATATCTGCTTAATAAGATCGACTCTTCCCGGGAAGCCGTAAAGCTCAGCGTAAATAACAAGCTTTACATCCGGATAAATCTCGAAAGCCTTTTCGAGCGCTTTGGGATCCATATTCCACGATTCCTTTTCCGTATCGATGAATACAGGAACGCCCCCCTCATATACAACAGGGTTAAGCGTAGCGTCAAATGTCATATCCGAGCAAAAGACTTTTTTTCCTTCAAGAGCGCCGTGGCTTATTGCGGGTCTACCGTAAAGACGTTCTCCTGCAAATTTAACGCAAAGATGCAGGGCAGCGGTACAAGATGAAAGTCCAACTGCGTATTTAACGCCTGCCGATTCAGCGGCTATTCTTTCAACCTCGTTTATGTTTTCACCAACGGTAGACATCCAGTTAGTATTGTACGCATCAGTAATGTAACGCAACTCGTCACCGTGCATAGTCGGAGTTGCAAGCCATATCTTTTTTTCAAATGGGCGAAATTCCATAATAGTCTCCTGTGCTTAAACTCTTATGTTAAATAATAAATTACTATAATAGTATACAACTTAATCCCCGTTTTGTCAAGTCCTATATCGTTTTTTGTCGATGAAATTAGCGGCAATGTGCGAAAATAGCGGTGGGCGAGTTAAATTTAGGTCAAATTTGAATAAAATTTCACTAATTGGTATTGCATTTGGACAAAATGGTGATATAATGTATT
>CAJGBX010000037.1 GCA_904501685.1 Clostridiaceae bacterium | reverse complement strand
GGCAGCCATCCGCCTAAGGACGACCATTTTACGTCGGCTCCCGGGAAGAAAACCGGACGTGCAGGCAAATCGGGTGGGAAGAAGAAGCACTGTATTACGTTCAGGAAAATTTGCTCCTTGCCGTAAAGCACCGCTCCCCAGCCGTTCATAACGCTTGAAAGTCGGTCATTTTGCAAAACCTCAAGCACTGTAGGTAGTAGAATTACCGCGGAAAGGCAAAGACCTAAAACACATTCGAGCGCTAAAAGTCCAAATTCTTTAAAATTAATTTTAAAACTGCGGCCAAGGGTACGTACCAACCAATAAATTACGACAAAAACCACCATTCCGAAGAAGAAAAAGTAGTTTGTGAGTACCGAGAGGAATACGGCAAAAATGACATAGCCTCTTGCGCGCTCTGCCATAAATTTTTCGATTGCCCATAGCAGTAACGGGAAAACAATTATAGCCTCGTGGAAATGGTTGAAGAAAATATTGTAAACCGAAAATCCGCTGAAGGCATACATCAAGCCGCCTGTCATTGCCGACTCGGGTCTTGAGGTGAAACGGCGGATGTAGATATAGCCGGTCAAGGCGGCGCAACCGAACTTTAATATGAGCAACGGTCCCATAAGATAGGGCACGAAGCTGTTTGGGAAAGGTAATGTCAGCCAAAAGAACGGACTGCCTAAAAGATAAAAGGAGTATGAGCCGATAAAGTTTGAGCCTAAGTCGGTCTGCCAGTCCCAGCCGAAAAAGTTACCCGACCGTACCATTTCGTGACAGTGCTGATAAAACGGTATCTGCTGAACGTTAAAGTCACCGAAGAAGATGAAATATCCGTTACCGGAAACGATAAACGGCACAAAAAATGCCGCCGCAGTACAAATACCGAATATAAAGGTTAAAAGCCCTAAGCTTTTTTGTTTTTTAAGGCTGTTTTCGGGTGCTTTAGTCATCCTTAATTTTCCCCTTAAGTAAATTTTAATAATACACTATTATTATACAAATTATGTCAACATAAATCAACAACTAATTTAAAAGTACATAAAAAGTTAACGACCGCGAGGTTAACTCACGGTCGTTGGTTGTATAACCAAAACCCGCAGTCAAACCGAGGATTTTATATATTCGTGGTTCAAATTAGTTTATCATCGAGTTCAGCAAGATTTACGACCTTTTTCCCTTGTTTGAGGGCATATTGAATTGTCTGCCAGGCACCGCCTTTTTTGTGTTTAATATAGCAAATAATAAAATCTGCTTTATCAACCATTTTACGGTTTCGAATTTGGATAGCAGATTTCGGATGCGCTTTTGATGCATCATAGGATATTTCTACGTCAGTGTAGTAATCATTAAAGCATTTCTCGTTGTTTACATATTCCGCAGTAGGATATGGCAGAACTAACGTGAGGGCACTGTTGTCGTCCCTGAAAATTTTTCGTGTACGAAGCACCGTTGATGAAACGCATCGGTCAAATTCACCGTTACGCCCTACCAAAAAGTTTACATATTCTTTTTCGTTAATAAGTTTGCGTATCTGTTTTTCAAGCAATTCTTCAATTTTTAACGGATTATCTATATATCTGTGTCCGAAAAACGCCACTGTAAAAATATCAAGCATAATAACCTCTCACATCATACTACTGTTAATATTTTGCACTTTTACTATCATTATACCGATTGTAGCGGTAATAATCAATTATAATCGGTAAATTTATCGTGAATATTACCGTTAGAATTATTATAAAATAATAAAAAGTGAGGTGTTAACAATGGATCCGCAATTTATTAGAGAACGAATTTCGGTTTTAAGGACAAAAAAGAATATTTCTGAATATAGAATGAGTACCGATTTAGGTCATAGCAAAAGCTATATACAAAGCATTTCGTCCGGAAGAGCATTGCCATCTATGAGTGAGTTCCTTTATATTTGTGAGTATCTTGGTGTAACACCGCAAGAGTTCTTTGATGATAGTATAAACGACCCTGAGCTTGTTCAGGAATTGTATGAGCTATCACGGAATTTATCGGAGGATAATTTAAAGATTCTTATTAACTTGGCAAAACGCCTAAGCAATTAGTTATAGCAAATGAAATAACGGCAACCAATTTTGGTTGCCGTTCATTTTTGTTTGGTGCCTTTAGGTGTAGAAAAAAACCACGCGATAGTCGCGTGGTTCAAAAGAGGTTAACTGATTTTAATAAAAAACATCAGGCTGTGTCTTGCCTCCCTTTGATGAGGGAGGTGGATTTTGCGTAGCAAAAGACGAAGGGAGAGAAAAAGGCAGTAAATTAAAGGTTTTTCTCTCCCTCAGTCACCTTACGGTGACAGCTCCCTCATCAGAGGGAGCCAAGGTTTTATTGATTAGTCTTGGGTGCTGAAATTGTCCTTGCCGACACCGCACAAGGGACACACAAAATCCTCGGGCAGGTCCTCCCACTTGGTACCGGGAGCAATGCCGTTATCGGGGTCGCCTGCAGTCTCGTCATAAACCCAACCGCAAATATCACAAACGTACTTCATTTTTTCACCTCCAAATTCAGATGCAACAAATCAGATAGTATAAATATATTGTTTATAATTTAAAGATAATAATTCAGCTAAAAAATTAATTTGACGTTAATTCCTTGGCTAAAGCCTCTACCTGCTTTAAGCTCACGTCATCCAAGGCAGAGGTGATTTTAACCTCGGCTTCGGCAAATTTAAGATTTTTCGAGCCCTCTAATATACCCTTCATAACCTTAGCCGCCATAGGCGCCCAGCTTCCGTTTTCGATAAATGCTACGGTACGGTTTTGGTAACCTCGGCCGGTTAAATGATGAATAAACTCATGCATAGGAGGGAAAATATCGCCATTATAGGTCGTGGTAGCCAACACTAAGGTCGGATAACGGAAGGCATCCTCAACCGCCTCTGCCATATCGTCGGTAATAAGATTGTTGACTGCAACCTTTTTACAGCCGTTTTCGATAAGCTTATCCCTTAACAGTAAGGCGGCTTTTTCGGTATTACCGTAAACCGAGGTGTAGCAGATAACCACGCCCTCGCTTTCGTGTCGGTAGCTTGACCATGTATCGTAAAGGTTGATGTAATACTCTAAATTTTCGGTTAAAACAGGTCCGTGCAACGGGCAGATTGTCTTGATTTCAAGACCGGCTGCCTTTTTGAGTACCGCTTGAACCTGAGCACCGTATTTTCCGACAATACCGAAGTAGTAACGCCTTGCTTCGCAGGCCCAGTCCTCATCGGTATCTGTTGTGCCGAATTTTCCAAAGCCGTCGGCTGAAAACAGCACCTTGTCGGCAGTGTCATAGGTCATAATAACCTCGGGCCAGTGCACCATAGGTGCGGCAATGAATTTTAAGGTATGACTGCCTAAATTAAGCTCTGAGCCTTCGGCAACCACAAGCTGACGCTTGGATAAATCGGTGCCGTAAAACGACTTAATCATACCAAACGTCTTAGCCGAGGAAACCACAATTGCCTCGGGATATTTTGCCGTAAAAGCGGCAACACTCGAGGAATGGTCAGGCTCCATATGCTGAACTATAAGATAGTCGGGAGCCTTGCCGTCCAAGGCTTTTTCAATATTGCCGAGCCATTGGTCGGTAAAGCTCTTTTCAACACCGTCTAAAACGGCAGTTTTTTGGTCAAGTATGACATATGAGTTATAAGCCATACCGTTGGGGACGGTAAACTGCCCCTCAAAAAGCCTGATTTCACGGTCGTTTACACCGACGTACTTTATGTCGTTTGAAATATTCATAATTACACTTCCTTATATTTAGTATGTTAAATTGGTAATTTTTTATGTAGCCTAAAACCTGTCCAGATAATCGAAAATATCCAAAAACGGCTCGGTCACACTGTCAGCCTTAAGGTACAACGGATGATGCGGATGACCCTTTGCCTTAGAACGCAGACCTGCGGTATACCATTCGGCTCCGAACTCTCTGCCGATTTCCACCATATCTCGAACGCAGGACTTTAAATACGGACGTTTTTCGATAATAGTGCCCCAAGCCGCCCAAATAGCAGGCTTGTGCCCTTGACTGTAAAGTGAAAGAATATAGCGAAACGCCTGCATATTTTCACTGTGCATAACAGGGTTAAGCAGAGGGTCCATATCATCGGGCTTGGTGGCTCGCTGAGAGTACACGTTAAACATAATAAACGAGTCGTACCCGTTAAAGGCGGCAATTCTTTCAACACTTTTCAAGGTGTTGTCAAGGTTATCCGGCTCAGCGGTCGAAGGGTTAATTCCTATGCAAATAAGCGGATTCTGACCCTTGGTTCCCAATATATAACGGTACTCAGAGTACCGGCAGGGTACATAAAGCCACTTTTTTGAGTCATAGCAATGCGAGGCGGTCTGCTCCTCTTCCAAGGCGTCGGAAAATTTCACTATTTCCAACTCCTGAGAGACCGAGGCAGGGATGTGCATTTTAGTCAACGTCCTTTCCGCAGCAGCGTTTATATTTTAAACCGCTTCCGCAGGGACAGGGTGAGTTTTTGCTCACAACACCTTTACCTCTGACGGTTGAAGTCTTGTCAACCTTTTCCTCTTCGGCAACCTTTTTGCGTTCAACCGTTTCGTGCTGACTGCGAAGCTTTGCACAAAGCACCATTTTAGTGGTGTCCTCGCGAATCGAATCGGTCATAGCGCTGAACATCTCATAGCCCTCGTTACGGTACTCAACAACCGGATTGTGCTGACCGTAGGCACGAAGACCGATACCCTGACGAAGCTCATCCATAGCATCAATATGGTCCATCCAATGTGTATCAACGCTGCGTAAAAGCATTACGCGTTCAATTTCACGCATTGTTTCACTGCCGTACTCGGCTTCCTTGCTGTCGCAAATAGCGGCGGCTCTCGAAATCAGCATTTCGGCAATATCGTCTCTTTCAAGGCGGTTCAGCTCGTCGGTCGTATAGCAAAAATCATTGTCCGAAGCCAGCCAGCCGCGGAAATAATCACGCAGACCGTCAAAATTCCAATCCTCTGCAATATTTCCGGTAAGATAGGTATCAACACCCGATTCAATCGTGTCGTTTATCATTTTCTTGACGGTTTCGTGAATGTCCTCGCCGTCCAAAACGCGGTTTCTCTGAGCATAAATCAACTCACGCTGCTTGTTCATAACATCATCATAATCAAGCACATTTTTACGGATGCCGAAGTTTCTGCCTTCGATTCGTTGCTGTGCGGTTTCAATGGTTTTGGTAATCATACCGGCTTCAATCGGAAGATTTTCGTCAATCTTCATAAAGTTCATAGCGGCAGTAATACGGTCACCGGCAAACAGACGCATCAAATCGTCCTCTAAGGCAATGTAGAACTTACTTGTACCGGGGTCACCCTGACGTCCGGCACGGCCTCTTAACTGGTTATCAATTCGCCTTGACTCGTGACGCTCGGTACCGATAATTGACAAGCCGCCTGCGGCTCTGACCTTCTCGGCCTCGGGTGCGATTTCCTCGCGGAATTGCTCGTAAAACTTACGGTATTCCTCACGAGCCTTTAAAATATCGGCATCCTCGGTTTCGGCGAATCCGGTAGCAGCCGAAATCAGTTCATCGCTGTAGCCAAGCTTACGCAATTCGGATTTAGCCAGATATTCTGCGTTACCGCCGAGCATAATATCGGTTCCTCGGCCTGCCATATTGGTGGCGATTGTAACGGCACCGAATTTACCTGCCTGAGCAATGATTTCAGCTTCCCTTTCGTGGTACTTTGCGTTTAAAACGTTATGCTTAATGCCTTTTTTCTTAAGAATGGCACTCAAAAGCTCGGATTTTTCAATCGAAATCGTACCGACCAGCACAGGCTGACCTTTTTGGTTGCACTCGATAATATTATTTACAACAGCGTTGAATTTCGCACGCTCGGTTTTATAAATAACGTCCTGCAAATCCTGACGGATAACCGGCTTGTTGGTCGGGATTTCAACAACGTCGAGCTTGTAAATCTGTTGAAATTCATTAGCCTCGGTCATAGCGGTACCGGTCATGCCCGAAAGCTTGCTGTAAAGTCGAAAGAAGTTTTGGAAGGTGATGGTGGCAAGAGTTTTCGACTCGTGTGCGATTTTTACACCCTCTTTAGCCTCAATTGCCTGGTGAAGACCTTCGTTATAGCGGCGTCCGTACATAATACGTCCGGTAAATTCATCGACAATTAAAACCTCGCCGTCTTTCACAACATAGTCAACGTCACGCTTCATTATACCGTGTGCACGGATAGCCTGCTGAATATGGTGCGAAATGGTGATGTTATCGGGGTCGTTAAGGTTTTCAATACCGAAAAACGCCTCAGCCTTTTCAACGCCCTTTGCGGTAAGGGTACAGGTTTTGGCCTTTTCGTCAACAACATAGTCGCCGTCTAAATTTTGTTCCTCGTCGGTCTTTTTAGAGTCGGTTTCGGTTATGCGGATACACTTTAAGCTGTGGGCTAGCTTGTTAGCTGATACGTAAAGCTCGGATGACTTGTCACCGCGTCCCGAAATGATAAGAGGAGTACGTGCCTCGTCAATCAAAATAGAGTCAACCTCGTCAACGATGGCGTAGTTATGACCGCGCTGAACACAGTTTTCTTTGTAGATTACCATATTGTCACGAAGATAGTCAAAGCCTAATTCGTTGTTGGTGCAGTAGGTGATATCGGCATTGTAGGCAGCGCGCTTTTCGTCAAGACTCTGTCCCGGTACAACAAGACCGACAGAAAGCCCCAAAAAGCTGTAGACCTTACCCATCCATTCCGAGTCACGGCGTGCAAGATAGTCGTTAACGGTGACAATGTGCACACCCTTGCCGGTCAGCGCATTAAGGTAGGCAGGCAGAGTAGCCACTAAGGTTTTACCTTCACCGGTACGCATCTCGGAAATACGTCCCTGATGCAAAATGATACCGCCCAAAATCTGAACGGGAAAGTGTTTCATTGAAAGCACTCGCCAAGAGGCCTCACGGCAAACGGCAAAGGCATCCGGCAAAATAGAATCAAGCGGCTTGCCCTCGGCCAGCTGAGCCTTAAAACGGGCGGTCATACCGCGAAGCTCGTCATCCGACATGGCGGCGTATTTTTCTTCCAAATCCAGAACTGCCTTTTGTAAAGGCAAAATACGTTTGATTTCCTTTTCACTGTAGTCGCCGAACAGTTTTTTCAAAAAACCCATTATTAAATACTCCTGACTGTATGTTTAGTTATTTTAACTGTAAGATAAAGCTTAAATCTGCATAAAAATCCAATACACTGATATTGTACCACAAATTTATGAACATTTAAAGTATTTTATTGAGGAAATCGATAAAATTGCCGCAATAAAAATGTTGAATTATTCGGCGGGGTGTTGTATAATGAATTGATTAATTCAAACTATTACTTTCGGAGGTAAAATTTATGTATTCTGATATTTTAGACTCGGTTGGCTTCGTTAAGCAGCGTGACCCTGAGGTCGGCGCCGCAATGGAGCTCGAGCTAGGCCGTCAGCAGAGCAATATTGAGCTTATTGCTTCGGAGAACTTTGTTTCTCCTGCGGTAATGGCTGCTATGGGCTCGGTGCTCACCAACAAGTATGCCGAGGGCTATCCCGGTAAGCGTTACTACGGCGGCTGTCAGTATGTTGACATCGTTGAGGATATTGCAAGAGACCGCGCCTGCCGTCTTTTCGGCGCTAAGTTTGCCAATGTTCAGCCTCACTCGGGCGCTCAGGCAAATCAGGCGGTTTATATTGCACTTTTAGAGGTTGGCGATACCGTTATGGGTATGAACCTTGCTCACGGCGGACATCTTACCCACGGCTCACCGGTCAACAGCTCGGGTAAGCTGTATAACTTTGTTCCTTACGGTGTAGGTGACGACGGTTATATCGACTATGAAGAAATGAGAAAAATTGCCAACGAGTGTAAGCCTAAGCTTATCGTTGCAGGTGCCTCCGCATATGCAAGGGAGATTAAGTTTGACGTTATTGCAGATATTGCACATTCTGTCGGGGCGTTGCTTATGGTTGATATGGCTCACATTGCAGGCTTGGTTGCCGCAGGCTTACACATCAACCCCGTTGAGTATGCCGATGTTGTTACTACAACTACTCATAAGACTCTCCGCGGTCCCAGAGGCGGTTTGATTCTTTGCAATGATGAGGAAATCTTTAAGGCTATCAATAAGGCGGTATTCCCCGGAAACCAGGGCGGTCCTTTGATGCACGTTATCGCAGGCAAGGCTGTTTGTTTCGGTGAGGCCTTGACCCCTGAATTTAAGGCTTATCAGGAACAGATTGCAAAGAACGCCAAGGCTTTGGCACAATCCTTGAAGGCTGAGGGAATCAATCTTGTTTCCGACGGTACCGATAACCATTTGATGCTGCTTGATTTACGCGGTACAGGTGTTACCGGTAAGGAATTAGAGCACCGTCTGGACGAAATCAATATTACCGCCAATAAGAACGCTATCCCCAACGACCCCGAAAAGCCGTTTGTTACAAGCGGTGTGCGTTTGGGCACTCCTGCCGCAACCACCAGAGGTCTTAAGGAGGACGACTTTACTGAGGTTGGTAAGCTGATTGCACTTTGTGTTAAGGATTTCGATAACAAAAAGGACGAAATCAAGTCCCGAGTTGCCGCAATCTGCGAAAAATACCCGTTGTATAAATAATTAAATTTTATATTCAATATATTTGGAGGAAATGTTTATGTTAGTTTCAGCAAAAGAGATGCTTAATAAGGCAAAGGCCGGCAAGTATGCCGTAGGTCAGTTCAACATCAATAATTTGGAGTGGACAAAGGCTATTCTGCTCACCGCTCAGGAGCTTAATTCTCCCGTTATCCTCGGTGTTTCCGAGGGTGCAGGTAAGTATATGTGCGGTTATACCACCGTTGTAGGTATGGTTAACGGTATGATTAACGAGCTTGGAATTACCGTTCCGGTAGCTTTGCACCTTGACCACGGCAGCTACGAGGGTGCTAAGAAGTGCATCGCAGCAGGCTTCAGCTCGATTATGTTCGACGGCTCACACTATCCGATTGAGGAAAATATTGAAAAGACTAAGGAATTAGTTGCAATCTGTAATGAAAAGGGTCTTTCCTTGGAGGCTGAGGTCGGTGCTATCGGCGGTGAAGAGGACGGCGTTATCGGCAGCGGTGAGGTTGCTGACCCGAATGAATGCAAAATGATTGCCGACTTAGGCGTTACAATGTTAGCAGCAGGTATCGGTAACATTCACGGTAAGTACCCTGAAAACTGGGCAGGCCTTTCGTTTGATACTCTTGATGCTATTCAAAAGCTTACCGGTGATTTGCCGTTGGTACTCCACGGCGGTACAGGTATCCCTGCCGATATGATTAAAAAGGCAATTTCCTTAGGTGTTTCGAAAATTAATGTTAATACCGAGTGCCAGTTGGCATTTGCCGCCGCTACACGCAAGTATGTTGAGGCAGGCAAGGATTTGGCAGGTAAGGGCTTTGACCCGAGAAAGCTTTTGGCTGACGGTGTTGAGGCTATTAAGGCTACCGTTAAGGAAAAGATGGAGCTTTTCGGCTCGGTCAATAAGGCATAATAGGGATACAGAATGTTTAAAGGTTTATTTGCTCCCGTCGATATGACAAAGGGGACCCCTTGGAAGGTTATTTTACAGTTTACCTTGCCTATGCTTATAGGTAATATTGCACAGCAGCTTTACAGTACGGTCGATACAATTGTTGTCGGTCAGTTTGCCCAAAACGGTGACAATGCCATTTCGGCGGTCGGCAGCGCATTGCCTATACTTAATATGCTGCTAGTACTGTTTATCGGTATTTCGGCCGGCGCTTCGGTTATGGTTGCTCAGTATTTCGGCGCTAAAAATCGCGAAGGTATGTCGTATACCGTCGGTAACTGTATAACCGTTACGGCTATTGCCTGCGTAGGGTTAATTGTTGTTGCGGCTCCGTTTTTGGATATTGTGTTAGAGCTGTTGAACACCCCTGCCGAAACGCATAAGGACTGCTATTGGTACCTGATGATTTCGTTAATCGGTATGGCGGGTATGGCTTATTACAATATATTAAGCGGTATTATAAGAGGCTTTGGTGACTCGGTTTCGGCTCTCGTGTATCTGCTCGTTGCAACCGTTATCAATATTATTCTTGATTTAATATTTGTAATTAATTTTCATTGGGATGTTGCAGGTGTTGCGGCCGCTACCGTTATCGCACAGTTTATTTCGTCGGCTTTATGTATGTGGAAGCTGTCGAAGATGCGTCAGTATTTCGATTTCGGTAAAAAGTACCTCAGGCTGTCAGGCGGTTATGTAAAAACACTTGTAAAGCTTGGATTACCCTCGGGTCTTACTCAGGCAATCTTTTCATCTGCTATGATTGTGGTGCAGTCACTTACCAATCAGTTCGGAACGCAGTTTATTGCCGCTAACGTTATTGTTATGCGTGTTGACGGCTTTGCTATGATGCCGAACTTCTCGTTCGGAACAGCACTTACCACCTATGCCGGTCAAAATACGGGTGCCAACCGTCTTGACCGTGTGACAAAGGGCGCCAAGCAGGGTACGTTTATGGCGGTTGCCTGCTCAACCATTATTACGGTTGTGATTTTGATTTTCGGTAAGAGCCTTATGGGAATATTTACCGACACTGCGGCGCTGGTCGATAAAAGCTATTATCTTATGAAGATTTTGGCAGTCGGCTATATTGCCGTTGCGGTTACCCAAAGTCTTTCGGGCATTATGCGAGGAGCAGGGGATACTATGACACCTATGTGGATTTCGCTGATTACCACCGTTATATTCCGCGTTCCGTTGGCCTACGGCATTTCTTATTTAACGGCTACCCCCGAAATGCCTAAGGGTATTGAGGAATGTATTCAGATTTCGTTGCTCAGCTCCTGGGTGATGGGTGCGGTCATAACATTCATCTTCTTTGCGGTCGGCAAATGGAAAAACAAGGCAATAGTTCAGCAGGTGAATAATTAAATAATCAAAAGTGCCTCAGGAGAGTCCTGAGGCACTTTTTTGCCCTTGAAGGGTGTCGGGTTGCCCGTATTTTAACTCAAGCAAGCTTCGGATTGTAACGGTGATAATCGGCGCCAAAATCACACCTGCGGTACCGAAAAGCCGCAGTCCCAGAACTATTGCGGCAAGGGTGAAAACGGGATGTATACCTAATTTCAAGCCGATGATTTTCGGCTCGGCAAAATTCCTGATTGCGGTGACGGTGATGTATAGTACCGCAAGACCGATGCTGAGTGCGGCGTCACCATTGAGCGCTGAAAATATCGCCCAAGGTATCAGCACAGTTCCCGAGCCCAAGACCGGTAAAATGTCAATAAATGCCGTTATTATGGCTATAATCAGCGCATATCTTACTTTTAAAATCAAAAGTCCAAGGAACAACTCGCCAAAGGTTAAAATTATTATAAATAGGTACCCCTTCAGTAGCTTTATGATTTTGCTCAGAATTGCCGTTTTAAAGCTTTTCAGCTTTAAGAGCAGTCTTTCGGGTATGATTGAATTAATGTATTCGGTAAAGCCTGAATAGTCTTTAGCGATGTAAATTCCGGCAACTATCATAACGAAAAACGATAGTATAAACGAGGGGATTCCGGCGGCAATTCCGGTTGCAAGCTCGGTGGCAAGCGACCCCAGCCTTTCGCCGATTGCCTTGAATGCCTCAGAGGGTATGCTTTTAAGCCAACCGCTTATATTGTCAGGCAATTCACCTAAAATACTGCCTACACCGTTTGATATTGAGTTTAGTCCTGCGTTTAAGGAGTCGGTGTATTCGGGCAGCCGCTTTATTATATCGGTAATCTGACCGTAAAGTGCTTTTACGGTAAATACTACCGCAACGGCTATTATAAGGTACAGAAAAAGCAAAAGTAGTACCGACAAAGCACGAGGATTTATATTGAATTTTCGGCAAAGCCGGTTGACCAGGGGTTGCAGGCTTAAGGCGAGCGCCCCTGATAAAATAAACGGCAAAAGCGGCCCTAAAAAAAGCTTGAATAAAAGGTATATAAGAAAAATAACCAAGGCATAAAAGGTCACCTTGATTATGAAGTTTTTTTGGCCCGAGGTAGTCATTTTATAATCACCAAAATTCACAAAAACTTTT
>CAJGBX010000036.1 GCA_904501685.1 Clostridiaceae bacterium | reverse complement strand
TGACACCCGAGGAGATTGCCTTTGCGGTGTCAAAGCTAAAGCCTGCCGAGCACCGCTTGGAGCTTAAAAGCTACATTAACGGCTCTACGCTGATTGACGATGCTTATAACTCTAATCCCGAGGGTTGTCTTGAGGCGGCAAGGGTTTTGGGCAGCTTTGACAAAATGAAGAAGATTATGGTTACACCGGGTCTTGTTGAATTGGGCGAAAAGGAATACGAAGCCAACCGACGTTTGGGCCAGGAGGCTGCAAAACAGTCCGACATTATAATTTTGGTGGGACAAAAGCGGTCGGTTCCTATAGCTGAGGGTGTAAGAGCACAAGGCTTCTTGGAGGAAAACTTATATGTCGTTTCAAGCTTTAAGGAGGCGGTAGGACTGTTTAGTCCTATGCTCGATTCCAATACCGTTATCCTTTTTGAGAACGACCTTCCCGATAACTATTTAGAATAACTGAAAGAGGGTATTTTAATGAAAACCAATGTAGCCGTTATCTTTGGCGGACGAAGTGTTGAGCACGAAATTTCGATTATCTCGGCAGTGCAGGCAATGGGTAATATCGACCGCGAAAAGTATAACGTAATTCCCGTTTATATGTCTAAGCAGTCGGTATTTTATTCCGGCGAGGCTTTAGCCGACATCGAAACCTTTAAGACGGGTGATATTGAGGGCAATGCCGAGCCGGTTGCCTTTGTACCTAAGGCAGGCAAGGTCGTACTGCAGTACCTTAATAGCGGCTTATTCAATAAGAAAAAGCCGTTGAGTGTTGATGTTGCATTTCCGATTGTGCACGGCACCAATTGTGAGGACGGCTCAATTCAAGGCTATTTGGAAACTTTGGGACTGCCCTATGTCGGCTGTGATGTTATGTCGTCGGCATTGGGTATGGATAAGGTGCTGTTTAAAAATGTTTTGTTGGACCGCGGAATCCCGACTCTTCGCTGTATTGATTTCGGTGCACGTGAGTGGGGCCTGAAGGCTGATGAAATTGTAAAAAAGGTAACCGAGGAAATCGGCTATCCTATGATAGTAAAACCGGCAAATCTGGGCTCCAGTGTCGGCATTTCCAAGGTTGAGGATGAGCAGGAGCTGCGTTCGGCGGTTGATTTAGCCTGTTCGTTTGCCGACCGCGTACTTATTGAGCATGCAGTAACAAGTCTTCGTGAGATTAACTGCTCGGTTTTGGGTGACCGTAACGACTGCAAGCCGTCAGCACTTGAGGAGCCGGTTATGCATGATAAAATTCTGTCGTATGACGATAAATATAGGGCAAATGCTTCTAAATCGGGTTCAAAGGGTATGGCATCCTTAAGCCGTAAGCTCCCTGCCGATTTAAGTGCCGAGAAAACTCAGGAAATTCAAAACATTGCGGTCGAAACCTTTAAGGCAATCGGAGCCTCGGGTGTTGTAAGAATTGATTTTCTTATGGACTCTGCCGATAACGATAAGGTTTATGTTAACGAGATTAATACAATTCCCGGCTCGCTTTCGTTCTATTTGTGGGAGGCAACCGATTTGAAGTATCCTGCACTTATAGACCGTCTTATTTCATTGGCATTTAAGCGTCAGCGTGAAAGAGAAAACACAATGTTCACCATTGATACAAATATTTTAAACGAGTCGAGCTTTGGTGCAAAGGGCTCAAAGGGTAAGCTATGACAAGCATTTTATTAAAGCTTTTTATAAAGGGCAGTCCGTCGAGCGAGAAAAACCGTTCAAGGTGCGGTGCTTTGGCAGGTATTGTCGGAATTATTTGTAATTTGGTACTTTTCGGCATTAAGTTTTTGGCAGGTACGCTTGCCGGCTCGGTTTCGATGGTGGCCGATGCCTTTAACAACTTTTCGGATATGGGCTCAAGCGTAGTTACTATGCTTGGCTTTAAAATCGCTTCAAAGCCTGCCGACCCCGAGCATCCCTTCGGTCACGGGCGAATGGAATATATGTCGGCGGCCTTGGTTTCGGTGCTTATTATGCTGGTCGGCTTTGAACTGCTGACCGAATCGGCATCAAAGCTTGGTAATCCTGCCGTTCCCGATGCGGGGCTGTTGCCCATTATAATTTTAACGGTTTCGATTTTGATTAAGCTATGGATGTCGGTTTTCAATAAAAAGCTCGGCAAAGCAATTGACTCGGGTGCGTTAAAGGCCACCGCAACCGACAGTCTTAATGACTGTATTTCGACTTCGGCGGTTTTGGCGGTTGCAATTGTATGTAAGGCAATGCCTACGGTCGGCTTTGTAAAATACCTTGACCCGATAGTCGGCATTTTCGTGGCACTGTTTATTCTTTATTCGGGATTTATAAGCCTCAGGGAGACTATGGACCCCTTAATTGGTTTGGCTCCCGATGCCAAAACGGTCGATGATATCAAAAAAATCGTTTTTGCTGAGCCGTCGTTTTTGGGAATTCACGATATGATTGTTCATAATTACGGCCCCGGCAGAAGCTTTGTTTCTCTACATGTTGAGGTTTCGGCAAGCTGTGATATTTTGGTTTGTCACGAAATGATTGACGCCTGCGAGCGTGACATTAAGAAAAAGACCGGCATTGAAGCGGTTATACATATGGACCCGATTGTCACAGATGATGACGAGGTCAACAGTGTTCGCCTTGAAATGTCACAAAGGGTTTCAAAGCTTTACGACGGTATGACCATACACGATTTCAGAATGGTTAAGGGCGAAAAGCAGAACAACCTTATTTTTGATGTTTTGGTGCCTGCCGATTGCAGTATGACCAATTCTCAGATAAAAGCGGCAGTAAGAAGCTTAGCTTCCGACCTTGATTCGACCTATCAGTGTGTCATCACTGTTGATAAAGATTTTTCAGGCGGAAATTATTTATAATTATTTAAAGTACCAATGCTACTGCATCGGTACTTTTTTTGACCTTTTTTCTTAAAACAATATAAAAAACTCTGCCGTACAGTGACAAAATAAACCTTATCAGAAGTAGTATAATGTTATCACCTACAATAAAAAAGGATGTTTTAAAATGATAAGGGAAGTCACATCGGTAGGGGATAAATGGTGGGTAAAACCGCTCGAGCGGTTAGAGGGTGCGGCAAGGCATATCGGAGTTACCGTTTTGGGATTTTTGATGGCGCGAACGGGACTGGTAGGCTCAATGCTGCCGTTAGGAGCCGCTTTGACGGCAGGAGTGCCCTTAAAATACATAATAGGAGCAGTTATCGGCTCGGCATTCGGATATTTTTTGCCGCTTGAAAGCATATCGACCCTGCGGTATACCGTTGCACTGCTTGCTATAACTGTAATCAGATTTATTTTAGCAGGACTAAAGGGCATAGGCAAAAACGCCTTATGGTCGGGAATAACCGCATTTACAGTAATTACAGGCGTCAGTCTTGCTTCAGCGGGGACAACCTCACTAAACGGCGTCTTGTTGGCGCTTGCCGAAGGACTGATTGCTTTTGGTTCAGCCTATTTTATAAGTAAATCCGCTATTGGCAGCGGCACCTTAAGGGTGGGCACCGGTCAGGAGCAGGTAGCGGCTGTAATGATAACAGTAAGTCTGTTTTTGGTTTCGATTTTTCCGTTAAGCTTTGATGGCATATCGGTAGGTCATATTTTCGGATTTGTATGTGTTTTGTTGGCGTCCAGGTATTTAAAGGTTGGTGCATCTGCGGTTTTCGGCATAGCTTTGGCAACCGTAACCGTAATGTCAAACGGTGAACCGTCAGTGGCATTGTCCTTTTGTTTTACGGCACTTATAAGCGGTGTTTTTTCGGGCTACGGGAAAACAGCAACTGCATTAACAGCAATAGCGGCGCCGCTTGGTTGGGTTGCAGTGACGGGAGCTAAGGTCCAACCGCTGATTCTGCTTGCCGAGGTTACAACGGCGGCGCTGATATTTCTACTGTTGCCTAAAACCCTGACGGCGGCGATAACTACTCTTTTGGCAACACCTACCGTAACGCCTGACCAAAAGGGCTTGCGGCGAACACTTACAATGCGTTTAGGCTTTGCCGCAACGGCTCTGCACGGAGTTTCCGAAACGGTAGAGGATGTTGCAAGGTGTCTTGCCATAAGCGGAAGGCCGAGCTTTAATAAAGTATTACATAAAATTGAAAACGATGCCTGCAAGGGCTGTTCATTTCACGGGTATTGCTGGGAAAAGCAAAAGGACAAAACGGTTGATGCGGTGCTGGCGTTGAGTGATGCGGTACGTAGGTGCCGTCCTATAAGTCTTGCCGAGGCACCCGATGAGTTTTGTGAGCGTTGCTTAAGGCTTGAGCGTTTTGAGGACTCGTTGACTCGGCATTATACCGATTTTTTGAGCGAAATCTCAGCCGAAAAAAGGGTAGGCGAGATGCGAGGTATAGTGTCCGACCAAATGGAGGGCATTGCAGGTATGCTCAATGAACTGTCGGATGAATTTCAAACTGCCATTGACTATGATATCGAGCTTGCAGGACGGGTTTCGGCAGCCTTGAAGGAGATTAATATCAATGCCGACGAATGTAGCTGTATTATTGATAAAAACGGTAGGCTGAGTATTGAAATAAGGCTTTCCAATATGCCTGAGATTCCCATTAACCGACTGAAGATATTAAACCGTCTTCAAGATGTCTGCGAGCGTGACCTTGAGCCGCCCGAAATCAACCGAGCCAACCGAGGCTGTTATATCACCGTAACCGAAAAGGCAGTTTACTCGGTTGATTGCGGTCTTACTCAATTCAATCAAGGCAAAAATCAGCATTGCGGAGATACCTGCCGCTACTTTTTCGACGGTCGCGGCCATTTGGTAATTATCGTCAGCGACGGAATGGGTAGCGGAGGTCGTGCGGCGGTTGACAGTGCAATGACGTCGGCTTTAGTCGAACGGCTTTTAAAGGCAGGCTTTGGGTATGACTGTACCTTAAGGCTTGTCAATTCGGCAATGCTTTACAAATCTGCAGACGAGTCGTTGGCAACGGTGGATATTTCGAGTATCGACCTGTATAACGGCAAAACCGATATGTTTAAGGCAGGTGCGGCACCGACAATCGTTCGCCGTAACGGCCGTACCGGAAGAGCCGAGTGTAAATCTTTACCGGCGGGAATTTTGCACGAGGTCGGCTTTGATAAGGCAACCGTAACACTTCGCGAGGACGATATACTTTTAATGATGTCGGACGGAGTCTGCTCGGAGGGTACAGATTGGATTTGTGCTGAGGTTGAAGCCTTCGGTGACGGCGGAGCCAAGCAACTATCCGAACGTATAGCCACAGTCGCACGCAGGCGGCGACAGGACGGTCACGATGACGATATTACCGTTTTTGCCGCAATAATAGAAAAAGCAGTTTAGATAAAAGGCAGCACCCGAGATAACTCGGGTGCTGCCCTATTTTAAATATTTGAAAAAGCTCAATATTTTCTTCGCTTGATTTTAATATAATTGCTGACAATGTTTTCACTCTGCTCCATTTTACGATGGCGGTAGTCTTTGAGGAACGAAAGTACCAGCATCACAACCAAGCACAAAAACGCCGCAATACTTAACGAAAGAATGACAATCATCATAACATTGACATTGCTTTCGGTCTGCTCCTCAGGGAGCGAAACCGTACCCATAAACTCTCCGATTTTTGTAGGGTCGGGGCCGAAATAGGTAAAGGTATAAAGCTTTCCGTTTGAAACGGTTACATATAAAACCTCAAAATTACCGTCGGTCACCCGGCTCTTTTTAAGGAATATATCCTGCTTGAATTCGGCAGTTTCATAGCCCTCCGGGAACAGCTTTTCGCCGACCGGTGCCAAATTCTCAGGTGACAAAGTTTTAAAGGATTTCATACTCTTGGAAAAATCGGTCACAGTGCGTCGGCATTGAATTTGGTGCAGCTGGTCTTGAGAAATTGCGGCAAAAATCAAGCCGTCAACGGTGCTTGATTCGGTCAGATTTTCGGCAGTCATAACCTCATAAACCGAACTCAATGAGAATTTTACACCCTCAATTTTGTGTTCAGTGACCGAAGCCGACGCCGTCAAAGCCGTAAGGCTTAAAACTATTGCGGCAAGAACCACTGCAAGTATTCTTTTCATTTTCGGTCACTTCCTGTCTTTTATTTTTAAAGCTTTAATTAATTTTACTACGTTTTGCCGAGGTGAGTGTGTTTTGCATAAGCATTGCAATGGTCATAGGACCTACACCGCCGGGAACGGGTGTAATTGCCGAGCACAGCGGCTCAACATTTTCATAGTCAACGTCACCTGAGAGCTTACCGTTTTGGTCACGGTTGATACCGACGTCAATAACAACGGCACCCGGTTTTACCATATCGGCGGTAACGAATTTCGACTTGCCTACCGAGGCCACCAAAATATCGGCCTCTTTACAAATTTCCTTAAGGTTTTTAGTTCTCGAATGGCAAATTGTAACGGTTGCATTGGCGTGGAGCATCAGCATTGCCATAGGCTTGCCGACGATGTTACTGCGGCCGATAACAACACAGTGCTTGCCTTCAGGGTTTATATTGGAATATTTCAGCATTTCCATAATTCCTGCAGGTGTGCAGGGAAGAAAATCATAGTCACCAAGCATAATTCTGCCGACGTTTTGAACGTGAAAGGCGTCAACGTCCTTTTCCGGAGAAATGGCGGCAATAACCTTGCCCTCGTCTAAATGCCGGGGTAACGGAAGCTGACAAAGAATGCCATGAATTTTATCGTCCTTGTTAAGCCGGTCAATCAAACTTAAAAGTTCCTCATTGGTAGTCGTTTCTGGGAGCTCATATTTTTCAGAGTACATACCAAGCTCAATGCAGGTGCGTTCCTTAGAGCCGACATACACCTGAGATGCAGGGTCGCTGCCTACGATTATTACCGCAAGACCGGGAGTAGTACCCTCTTGCTTTAAGGCTTCAACCTCTTTTGCGATTCTTTCCTTAACTGCGGCCGAGATAACCTTTCCGCTTATAATTTCTGCCATAATTATTCCTCTTCCTTGTCGGTGGTTTCGTCATCACCCTCGTAATAAACGGTTTTGACGGTGGTGTCGTCAATCTCGTCAAACATCGACTCATAGGTCAGGGCCTCTTTAGCGTTTTTGAGCCTTGTAAACATAATAATCAGCGTAATACCGCAGACCAATACAAGCGCTCCTGAAAGCCACTGCGAAACTCTCAACGGTCCTAAATAAAGACTGTCGGTTCTAAGTCCCTCAATAAACATACGTCCCAATCCGTACCATACGCAGTAGGACAGTGCCATTTGACCCTTGAATTTACGCTTTTTACTTAAAAAGTGAAGTATAACAAAGCCGATTATACACCAAATCGACTCATACAAAAAGCAAGGATGAACCAAGCCCTCGCCAACCTCGGCAACGGTATTCTGGCTGGTCATACCCCACCAGCTGCTGCCGGTTAACGAGCCGAAAGCCTCTTGATTGAAAAAGTTGCCCCAGCGTCCGATAGCCTGAGCCGGTAAAAAGCAGATTGCCGCCAAGTCGAACGCATCAAGGAAGTTGACTCGGCGCAGTTTACACATTAAAAAGCCTACAGCGGCGGCACCTATAACGGCACCGTATATTGCAAGACCTGCAACACCCGAGTTACCCGAAATGCCGAAGAAATCGCCGATAGATTCTATCTTGGCCTTCGGGTCGGGGTCAAATATTATGTAATAAATTCTTGCACACAAGATTGCCATAGGCGCTGTGACCAACACAACGTCGGTCAAGCGGTCGGGGTCAATTCCAAATTTCGTAGCTCTTGTAAAGCCGTAAATGACTGCGACCAAAAATGCCAAGGCAATACAAATTCCGTACCAGTAAATATTCCAACCGTCACCAATCGGTAATTTAAAGGCAATAGAATCGAAGGTCAAATCAATACCGAAAAGGGTAACATTGTAAGCGGCTAAGCTTTGCACAAAGAACATCCTTTCTGTTTTTACTAAATACACACTCTATTATATACTAAATACCCCTTTTAGAAAAGGGGTATTTTATAATTTTTCAAAAATATTTAAAATATCAGGCTTTTATCACAGAAAGTGCATTAAGCGAAAGGTCAAGTGAGCGCGCTCTTTCGGTAATATCGTCGGCGGTTATAGATTTCAGCACTTCGATAGCCTCGAATGGAGCGAAGCCGTTCATAGCACAGTCGATAAAGCCGTCAACCGTTTCCTCGGTATCGTTAAAGCTTCGGATTTCGTTGCCGTAAAAGTCTCTTCTTGCATCCTCAAAAAGCAGTGGGTCAACACCGTTTTCGGCGATTGCCTTTATTTCGGATAAAATGGCATCTCTTACAGTCTCGGGCTGCTTGGATTCGCCCTCGAAAAGCAGTGCCGCATATCCGTGACCGCAGAAAAACTCAGAGCCGAATTTGTTGTTAATCAGTCCGTCGTTCAAAAGGCGGTTGTAAAGGGGTGAAAGCTTGCCTGCGGTTACCTCGAGTAGTAATTCGCTCGCGATAATGTCTTTTTGTGTGCGGTTTAATTTCAAAATGTTATCTTTAATACCGACCACGAAAAGCGGCTGAGCAACCGGCATTTTTTGCTCGCAATAGCTTTTGACAAGAGTACAGGGTTCCGAAAACTCAGAACGGTGAATTTCAGGCACTGTTGCCGGCTTGATTTTTTCCTCAACCGTTTTCAATACCCTTTCGGTGTCAAAATTACCGCAAAGGCAAAGAAACATATTTGAAGGGTTGTAAAAGGTGCGGTAGCAATCGTAAAGGGTTTTGTCGGTTATTTGGGCAATCGACTCTACGGTGCCGGCAATTTCAACCTTAACCGGATGATTGTGGTACATAATACGAAGCAGATTAAACAGTACACGCCAACCGGGAACATCCTCATACATTCTGATTTCCTGACCGATAATACCCTGTTCCTTATTAACGGTTTCGGGGGTAAAATAGGGTGATGAAACAAAGCCCAACAGAATATCTAGGTTTTCGTAAAAACGTTCAGAGCAGCTGAACAGGTAGCAGGTGCGGTCAAAGGAGGTGTATGCGTTGGCCGAAGCACCCGTAACGGCATATTTTTCAAAGGCATCGCCGTCCTCACCCTCAAACAGCTTGTGCTCCAAAAAGTGTGCAATACCCTCGGGAACGGTCTGCATAGGCTCGTCACCCAAGGCAAATTCGGTGTCCACCGAGCCGTAATGTGTACCGAAAACGGCATAGTTTAGGTTAAAATCCGGCTTTTCGGAAATAAACACCTGAAGTCCGGAGGAATGAACTGCCTTAATGCAGCTTTCATTAGCGGCGTCGCAGTGTATTTTTTCAATTGTAAAGCTCATATATTTTCCTCCTTTTGGGTGCCGTCGGGTCTTAAGGTGTAGACCGTATCAAGTGTAAACAGCGCGGCAGCCTTTTTAATGTCCTCGGCAGTAATGCCTTTGATAAGTGCCGTAATTTCGGCAGGCGTTGCCGGCTTTTCCTCCAAAGCGCGGGCGGCATACCAGTGCATAAGAGAGCCTTGGTCGGATTCAACCGAATTAATCGAATCGCACATAGCAAGCTTAGATGAGTTAAGCTCCTTTTCGGTAAAGCGACCGCACTTCATATCCTCCAGCTGTGCTAAAATTGCGGTTTCGGCAGCTTCAATATTAGTGTCCTCAACACCGCTGTCAATTATAATCAGGCCTTTTTTACGGACAGAGCGTGCCGAGCAGTAGTAGCAAAGGCTCATTTTCTCACGAACGTTGCAAAACAGCTTAGAATAAGGGCCTCCGCCGAAAATGTCACCCATAATCCAGGCGGCTACCGTCTCGCGGTCGTTTCCTGCAGTACCCGAGCGTAAGCCCAAAACAAGCTTACCCTGTTTTACCGGCATAGTCTCGGTCACACGTTTAATTTCACCTGCTGAGCATACCGTTTCGGCAGGAATTTTTGAAAATTCACGTCCGACCTTGGTTATACAATCGTTAAACCGCTTGTAAAAGTCCTCAGGCTCTCTGTCACCGATAACCTGTACCGAAATAAAGGCGGTTTTCATCATTCTTTTAATGGCACGGTTAATATCTTCAACCGTTAAAGTCTCGGTTTCGGCAACACTGCCCTCGGCCGACAGACCAAACGGCTCATTTTCACACATAATCTCTTCTAAACGGTTGCGTGCATAGGTACGCTTGTCGTTGATTTTACCTGCAATTGATTCACATTGCAGACGTTTTTCACGGCTGACTGCCTCAGCAGGGTAATCGGTTTCGCCTGAAATACGGCCAAAAAGCATACTCAAAAGTAAATCGCAGGCATTTTGCACGGTCGGTTCATTGTTTAATGAATACTTATCGTCGTTGACGGTAATTCCGAGCCTTAATTCCTGACAGTCACCCAGCTTTGCAACCCAAGAGCTGACCTTTGCACCGTAAAGTGAGGCCAGACGGCGGTTAAAGGAATAGGTGTCGGGCAAATCGGCAGTACCGCTTTTCATAAGCCTTAATGCCAAGGCGTTAGCAGAGGCATCGTGACTCAACGGTAGGTAAAAGCCGACCGAAATCAAGGTGGTTTTAAAGCGTGAGGTTTTTATAAATGAATATGAAATACCGTTTTCGGAATTAATATAAGACATAGTTTTCTCCTTTTTGACATTTTCTGATAAAAAAGCCTGCCGTAAGTGTATTTACGGCAGGCTGAGAAAGTAAAGGTGCTTTAATTACTTAAATTTGATTGCGTCAACCGTAAACGGCTTGGTTGCATGGGTATCTTCCTTAATGGACAAAGAATTACCGAATTCGTTAAGCGAGGCATCGTATTCATCTGATTTCAAGCTATAGGTAACGGTGTCACGAAGCATATCAAACCAATAGTCATCGTAATTCTCGGCGGTCATATCACGGCGAACAATCAGCATATACTGAGAGTTTTCCTTGTCCTCTAAAACAACGGCGTTACCGACAGTCTGCTTCATAATTTCGTCAAACATTACGTGCTCATAAGCAGTATCCTTAGCACCGTAGAGGTTTACATATGCTTCGGGCTTGTATTTATCATCACCCGACGAGGTGGTGGACGAAGATGTCGAAGAAGTGTCAGAGGAGGTGGCAGACGAAACAACTGACGAGGTGGTAGAGGATGCATTGGAGGAGGTAGTGCTTGAGGCTGAGGAGCTTGAGTAATCGTTAGCGGCTTCCTCTTCCTTCTTTAAGCGGTCCTGTTCCTCCTTGTAAATATCGGCAAAGCTTGCGCCGTCGTTAAGCTTTTTAGCATATGAGTCGGCAATTGCCTTTAATTTAGTAATCTCTGATTCCGAAAGTGCAGTACCCTTAGAATCGTTTTTCGAGAAGGTGATAACATCGGTCAAGGCATATTTTGCGGTCATATCCTTAATGATGTCGTCCTTTGAAACCTCTTTTTCACCTTTTTCACCGTAAAGATGCTTGAAGTAGAAATCATAAGCGGCCTCGTAAAGATTGTACTTCTCATATGTTGTGTAGGCTACGCCGTTCTTTTCCATATAGGTATATGCAGGGGTAAAGAGGGAAGAGGGGTCATAGCCCATATTTGCATAGTAGTTGTAATAATAAGCACTGCAACCGTAGTACCACTGATAGCTGGCCTCGGTCTGAGCAGTTAAAATAGAATCATTGTCCAGCTTTAAATTTTTCTCCTTCATTAAAGCGTCAAGCGTGGCATACTGCTTTAAAAGCTTAACAGCTTCATTACGGACATAGGTTTTATAGGGGTATTTGCCTGCAGGGTCAACCTTACCCTCGTCGTTGAATTTATAGGTGGTGTAATCAACTGTTTTTGCGTCAATGTTATTGTCGGCCACATATTCGTCAATGTCACCTCTTGCGGTGACTGCCGAAATATAAAGCACGCAGCTATACATAGCCGAGGTGAACTTAGACTCACCGACGGTATAGGCTATTTCATTTTTGTCGTGACAGCCGACTATTGTGCCGAGCAACAGTACAACGGCCAAACAGAGACACAAAAGTCTTGAAAGTTTTTTCATTTTTCTTAAGCTCCTGTTCTTTTCGGCCTTAACCGTCAAGGGTAAAACCGAAAAACATAATTAGTATTTCTTAAAGCATATTTAAAAATACACTATACACAAAAACAGTATATAATAAACGTTTAGAAAAGTCCAGTGTTTTTTCTTAGTCTTTGTGACTTAATTGTAAATTCTAACTGTTTTTAAGCCTCAATTTGGCTTAAAACCTCTTTTAAGCAGTCAAGCATTGTTTGCTTAGGCTCCGGCCGTACCGAAATATAGGGTCTTTTACCTGCGCTGAACATAATTCGACGTTTTAT
>CAJGBX010000035.1 GCA_904501685.1 Clostridiaceae bacterium | reverse complement strand
TACACCCGAGGAAGCGTTAGAGGTTATGCGTGAGGTTGAGGCGGCGGCAGGAATTAAGTTTACCGCAATCGTTAATAACTCTAACGTCGGTGGGGAAACCACTGTTGAGGACATTTTGGCAACTACCAAAAAGGCAGAGCAGTTGTCAGAGCTATCGGGCTTACCGATATTGTTTACTACTGCTGAAAAAAGGCTGGCATCACTTTTGAGTGAAAAACTTGAAAACGTGTTTAGCTTAAATTTGCAAAATAAATATTTTGATATAAAGGGGATATAAAAATGGCTAAAGTCACATTTGATTCCGATTTGTGCAAGGGCTGCGGCCTATGCGTGGACGCATGTCCCAAGGGCATTATCGCTATTGCTAAGGGAAAAATCAACAAGAAAGGACATTCTCCGGCTGAGATTACCGATCAGGAAAAATGTATTGGTTGTGCTTTTTGTGCAACTATGTGCCCTGACTGTGTCATCACAGTTGAGAAATGAGGTGTTTTAAAAATGTCTGAAAAGGTTTTAATGAAGGGTAATGAGGCTATTGCTGAGGCTGCTATTCGTGCCGGCTGCCGTCATTACTTTGGTTATCCGATTACTCCGCAAACAGAAATTGCTGCTTATATGGCAAAGCGTATGCCTAAAATCGGCGGTTGTTTTTTGCAGGCTGAAAGTGAAATTTCCGCAATCAATATGGTTTACGGCGTTGCAGGTACAGGCTACAGAGTTATGACCTCTTCTTCAAGCCCCGGTATTTCCCTAAAGGGTGAGGGTATTTCTTATTTGGCCGGTGCCGATTTGCCGGCACTTATTGTAAACGTACAGCGAGGCGGTCCGGGTCTTGGTGGCATTCAGCCTTCGCAGGCCGACTATTTCCAGGCAACCAAGGGCGGTGGCCACGGTGACTTCCACCTTATCGTTATGGCACCTGCTTCGGTTCAGGAAATGGCCGATATGACTGCAAAGTGCTTTGATTTGTCCGATAAATACCGTGTTCCTGCTATGATTTTGGCCGACGGTACTATGGGTCAGATGATGGAGCCGGTTGTTTTGCCTGAGCCTGTAGATTACTGCAAGGAAAAGGATTGGGCCGTTACCGGTACAAAGGGTAAAAGAAAGCACAATATCATTAACTCGCTTTACTTAAAGCCTGAAGAGCTTGAAAAAATCAATTTCGAGCGTTTCGAGAGATATAAGGTTATCGAGGAAAACGAGTGCCTTTATGAGGAATTTATGATGGAGGATGCTGAGATTTGCGTTGTAGCTTTCGGTATTGCTTCACGTGTTTCTAAGAATGCTATTGTAGCTGCAAGGGAGCAGGGCATCAAGGTTGGCATGATTCGTCCTATCACACTTTGGCCGTTCCCGAAAAAGCCGTTCAGAGCCGCTGCAGACAAGGTTAAGGCCTTTATCTCGGTTGAGCTTTCAATGGGACAGATGATTGAGGACGTTTTACTTGCAACAGAATGCAGAAAGCCTGTAACTCTTTGTAATCGCTCCGGCGGTATGATTCCCAGTCCCGAGCAGGTCTTAGAGGCCATTAAAAATGCAGCAGGAGGTAATAAATAATGGCTATCGTATTTAAAAAACCGCATGCTTTGACCGATGCACCGTTTCATTACTGTCCCGGTTGCACCCACGGTATTATTCACAGATTAGTAGCCGAGGCTATTGATGAGCTTGGCTGTGAGGGCAACGCTATCGGTGTAGCACCGGTTGGCTGTGCCGTTATGGCATATGATTATTTTGCCTGCGATATGGTAGAGGCAGCTCACGGACGTGCACCGGCCATTGCTACCGGCTTAAAGCGTACCTTCCCCGAGAATGTCATTTTTACATATCAAGGTGACGGTGACTTGGCTTCTATCGGTATGGCTGAAACCGTACACGCAGCTGCAAGAAATGAAAATATCACCGTTATTTTCGTTAACAATGCAATTTACGGTATGACCGGCGGACAGATGGCTCCGACCTCATTGCCCGGTCAGATTACCCAGACCTCACCCTACGGGCGAGACGTTAACACAGTAGGCTATCCGATTAAGGTTTCCGAAATGCTTTCCACCCTTGACGGTCCCGAGTTTATTCAGCGTGTTGCCGTTAACAATGTTAAGAATGTTTTAGCTGCTAAGAAGGCTATCAAAAAGGCATTCCAAAACCAAATTGAGGGCAAGGGCTTCTCGTTGGTTGAGGTTGTTTCAAGCTGTCCTACTAACTGGGGCTTGACTCCGCAAAAGGCTTTGGAGTGGGTTGAGGAAAAGATGATTCCTTACTATCCATTAGGCGTTTACAAGGACAGAAGTGCAAAGAAGGAGGAAAAGTAATGAAAACAGTAGGAATCCTTATTGCAGGCTTCGGCGGTCAGGGTGTTTTGTTTGCAGGTAAGTGCTTGGCATATAAGGGTCTTGATGAGGGCAAGCAGTTAAGCTGGTTGCCGTCCTACGGTCCCGAAATGCGCGGCGGTACTGCAAACTGCAGTGTTATCATCAGTGACACTCCGGTAGGCTCACCTATCGTATCAAATCCCGATATTTTAACCGCAATGAATTTACCCTCCTTAGATAAGTACGAGAACGATACGGTTCCCGGCGGCAAGATTTTTGTCGATTCTACTTTAATCAGCCGTAAGGTAGAGCGTACCGATGTTGATGCTTACTACATTCCGGCAACTCAGATGGCTAAGGATTTGGGCTTCCCTAATTTGGCTAATATGATTTTATTGGGCAAAATGATTAAGGAATCAGATATAGTTTCATTAGACGGAATGAGAGAGGCTTTAGGTCACGTTATTCCGCCGAGAAAGGCTGATATGCTTGAGGTTAATATGAAGGCAATCGAAGCAGGATATAATTATTAATCAATTAAAATTATTTCTATACAAAAACGACCGAGGATTTTTCCTCGGTCGTTTTATTTTGAAGGAAATAACAATACGATATCCTATTTTTATTAAAAATACATATTTACAAAAAAGTTTCGAATAATAAAAACATCACATTTAGGAGGTAAAAAATATGTCAATCACATCTAAAGAACTTTCGTGGATTGAGGACCAGTTAAGTCTTGAGCAGCTAATTGTTAAGAAGTACAAGATTGCTGAGAACCTCACCGAAGACAAAGCACTCAAAAACAAAATCTGTGACGCCGGTGAGCGTCATCAGAAGCACTATAACAAGCTTTTGAGCTATTTAAATTAAGAGGTGAGAATATGGAATATACTGATAATATGAAAGAAAAAGAATTAATGGATGACCTTCTTAATATCGAAAAGCACGCAACGGTCAACTACGGTTTGTTTGCAAATGAATGCACAACCGAAAAATTGAGATGCGATGTTATGGGTATTTTAGAGGATACTCATAAATTGCAGGCCGAGGTCTTTGATGTTATGGCGGCACACGGATGGTATTCACCTGCTGCAGCCGAGCAGTCGAAAATCGACCAGGCAAAGCAGAAGTATTCAAATGCGCAGTTGAACGGCTGAACAGTTGAAATAACAATATAAAATAAAAAAAGGAGGGGTGACCTCCTTTTTTATTTTACAATAATTCTTTTCTTAAAACTTCTGCCGATTTTGGACTAAGGTAGGCAGGTGCAATGTCAAACATCGTTTTGCAACCGGTCAAACCGTCATTATTCATACGGTAGGCGGCACGTGACACAGCGGTAATTACACTTGCAGTGAACTCAGGATTAGAATCCAGCTTGAGGCTGTATTCAATAATGTGGTTGTGTTCGTTGTTCCAGCCTGTTTTACCGCTGCGGATTACAAAGCCACCGTGAGGAATACCCTTGTGATTAAGGTCAAGCTCCTCCTGACTGATAAAATGAACGGTTGTATTGTAATCGGCAAAATAGTTCGGCATTGTTTTGATTTCATTTTCAATTCTTTTCTTATCAGCACCGTCGGCAGCTACAACAAAACACTCACGCTCGTGCTTTTCACGGGTGGTAAGCTCGGGGTCAGAGCCGCTACGAACAGCATCTAAAGCTGCATCAATCGGAATGGTGTACTGACGTGCATCGACTACACCGTCAATTCTGCGAATTGCATCGGAATGGCCTTGGCTTACACCCTTGCCCCAAAATGTGTAGCTTGTACCTGTTGGCAAAACGGCATCGGCATAAAGGCGGTTAAGCGAGAACATACCGGGGTCCCAGCCCGACGAAATAACAGCAATATGTCCGCCTTTTTTAGCCGACAAATCAACATTTTCAAAATGCTCAGGAATTTTTTTATGGGTGTCAAAGCTATCTACCACATTAAAATGCTCGGCATACATCGGTGTTTGTACCGGCAAATCAGTAGCACTTCCGCCACAGAGAATAAGCACGTCAATTTTATCCTTGAATTTCAAAACCTCATCAGCCGAGTAAACACCGGCAGTCTCGGTCAAAATTTTAACGGTTTTAGGGTCTCGACGGGAAAAAACGGCAACCAATTCAAGGTCAGAATTTTGCTTTATTGCACATTCAATACCTCGACCTAAATTTCCGTAACCCATAATGCCGATTTTAATAGTCACAAAACCACTTCCCTGTATAAAAAATAACAGTGGTATTATACCACTGTTATTTTTATTCGTCAATATGTTGTCGGTAATATTTTTAAACCTTAAACAACAGCTCACCGTAGGTCGAAACCGGCCAAAATTCATCGGCGGTGATTGTTTCGGCCGAGTCAACGGCGTTTCGTAAATCATTCATTAACGGCAATACGTTATCGCGGAATGCTCTTGCCTGATAATAGCCGGTGAGTGCCAAAGCTTCTTTATCGGCGGCTTCAAGCCTGGTTGAAATCTCATACATATCGTCAAGCAACTTTGAAAGACGTTCAATAATCTCGGTTTCGGCCTTGCAGGGAATAGAGCTTATAACCTGCTTTTTAGCCAGCACATTGTCACTTAAAACTGAAATATAGCTAGATACCGCAGGGATATATTCTTTGCGTACCATATCAACGGCGGTTAAAGCCTCGATGTTTATTGCTTTTGAGTAGCTTTCAAGCAAAATTTCATAGCGCGAACGAATTTCGGACTCATTATAAACTCTGTGCTTGACAAAAACGTCGATATTCTTCTGCTCAATCATCTGAGGCAAAGCGTCAACGGTGGAAGTCAGGTTCAATAAGCCTCTTTCTTCGGCCTCCTTAGTCCATTCCTCGGAATATCCGTTGCCGTTGAAAATTATTCTCATATGCTTACTTATTGTTTCCTTAACAAGCTCATGTACTGCGGTAGTAAAGTCCTCAGTATTTTCAAGCCGGTCGGCAAACTGACATAGAGCTTCTGCAACAATGGTGTTAAGTACGGTATTAGGGTCGGCAACCGAGGCGGTCGAGCCCAACATTCTGAATTCAAACTTGTTACCGGTAAAGGCAAAGGGTGAGGTACGGTTGCGGTCAGTGTTGTCCTTAGGGAAGGCAGGCATTGTGTGAACACCAAGCTTCATATTAACGGTACCCTCGTCGTGGTACTCGGTATTGTTGACAATCGACTCCAGAATAGCCTGCAATTCATCGCCCAAGAAAATTGAAACAATAGCCGGAGGAGCTTCTGCAGCGCCCAAGCGGTGGTCGTTGCCTGCCGATGCAATTGAGACACGCATCATGCCCTGATATTCGTCAACAGCCTTGATAACTGCAGCCAAAAACAGTAAAAACTGTGCATTTTCAGCAGGAGTCTGACCCGGGTCTAAAAGGTTTTGACCGCTTTCAGTACAAAGCGACCAGTTGTTGTGCTTGCCGCTTCCGTTAACACCGGCAAACGGTTTTTCGTGCAAAAGACAAACAAGACCGTGGTGCGGAGCAACCTTTTTCATAATCTCCATTGTCAGCTGATTGTGGTCAACGGCAATATTTGTAGTGGTGAAAATGGGAGCCAATTCGTGCTGAGCGGGTGCGGCCTCGTTGTGCTTGGTCTTGGCTAATACACCCAACTTCCAAAGCTCCTCGTCAAGCTCCTTCATAAAGGCACAAACCCTGGGCTTAAGTGCACCGAAGTAGTGGTCCTCCAGCTCCTGACCCTTGGGTGCCGGAGCACCAAAAAGTGTACGGCCGCAGTAAAGCAAATCCTTACGCTCTTCATAGTACTTTTTATCAACAAGGAAATACTCCTGCTCGGGTCCGCAGGTGGTTATAACCCTTTTGGTGGTGTCGTTTCCGAACAACTTTAAAATACGCTTTGCCTGACGGTTTAAAGCATCCATCGAACGTAAAAGAGGAGTTTTTTTATCAAGAGCCTCACCGTTATATGAGCAGAAGGCTGTCGGAATACATAAGGTGCCGTCCTTTACAAATGCACAGGAGGTCGGGTCCCAGGCAGTGTAGCCTCTAGCCTCACAGGTGTCACGAAGTCCGCCTGACGGGAAGGACGAAGCATCCGATTCACCTCGGATTAGCTCCTTACCCGAGAACTCCATAATAACATTACCGTCATCGGTCGGCACGATAAAGCTGTCATGCTTTTCGGCGGTGATATTGGTCATAGGCTGAAACCAGTGGGTATAGTGGGTAGCACCCTTTTCAATAGCCCAAGCCTTCATAGCGTTGGCTACGGTGTTTGCAATGGTGATGTCCAATGATTTACCGTCGTGAATAGTCTTTTTCAGCGCCTTGTAGTCTTCTTTAGGCAGTCTTTCCTTCATTACCGCCTCGTTAAAAACCTCGCTACCGAAAATTTCTGAAATAGTCATCAAAATAACCTCCAAACAGCAGATTTACCGCCGTTTATGTATATAATAAAACATAACATAAATATGCTGAGAATTATAACATATTTCTTAAGATTGTCAACCGAGAAAAGGGAAAATGTTAAAACTTTAACTATCAGCTTAATTTTTGTTAGCTTTTTCGGAATAAAACATTATATTATTATGAGAATTTGGTGTCGGTGAACCGAAATTCCTAATATTATTAATTAAAATCATCTATATATAATATAAAAACGATGAAATGACTTTAAAATTTTAATATATCGACAGTTTATACTTCGGATTAATTAATGGTATTAAATAACAGAACCTCCGGCAGCCGGAGGTTCTGACTAATTATATCCATACTGCCTTGCAGTTTTGAAAAGTGAGGCAATTTCAGATTTTAACGGTGCGTTTTTAGGATTTTCAAGCTTTGGGTCGGTAGCATAGAGCTCCTTTGCAGCATTACCGGCCAAGCGGAAAAGCTCCATATCCTCTGATAGGTCGGCAATTTTAAGCTCGGGTAGGCCGTGCTGACGTTTGCCCAAAAAGTCACCCGGTCCTCTAAGTCTTAAATCCTCGTCAGCAACCTTAAAGCCGTCAACCGTCTTACACATAAACTTTAACCGTTGATTTGTATCACCCTTGCGGTCTGAAAGCAATATACAGGTTGAAGCATGCTGGCCTCTGCCTATGCGACCGCGAAGCTGGTGAAGTTGGCTTAAACCGAAGCGTTCCGCGTTTTCGATAAGCATTATGACGGCGTTAGGTACGTCAATTCCAACCTCAATTACGGTTGTGCTTACAAGTAGCTGAATTTCACCCTGGCTAAAGGCTTTCATAACAGCATCCTTTTCCTTTGGCTTCATTTTGCCGTGCAGAAGACCTACCTTGTAAGCCTTAAAATCCTTGGTGCTTATTTCTTCATAGTATTTTACAGCGGAGGCCAAGTCTACCGTTTCGTTTTCTTCCACCATCGGACAAACAATATAGCCTTGCCTTCCGCTATCCAAATGGTCGCGAATGTAGTTGTATGCACGAGGTCTTATTTCAGAATCAATCAAATATGTCTTAATTGGTTGCCTGCCTTTAGGCAGTGTATCAATTATACTTATATCAAGGTCACCGTAAAAAATCAGTGACATTGTGCGTGGAATAGGCGTCGCCGACATAACCAGCATATGAGGTTCGTTGCCTTTGTTAAGCAATGAAGTTCTTTGCTCAACACCGAATCGGTGTTGTTCGTCGGTTACAATTAACCCTAAGCTTTTGAAGGTAACATCCTCCTGTAAAACAGCGTGTGTTCCTATCACAATATCAATTTTACCGTTCGATATAGCCTCTTTTATTTTGAGCTTTCCGGCCTTGGTAACCGAGCCGGTCAGTAAAGCTATATTAATATCGGTGTCGGCCAAAATATTTTGGAAGGTTTTATAGTGCTGAACCGCTAAAACCTCGGTTGGCGCCATAATTACACTTTGATAGCCCGAGTGCTTGGCACAGTAGCTTAAGGCTACGGCTACGGCAGTTTTACCCGAGCCGACATCACCCTGTACAAGTCGGCTCATCGGTTTACCTGATGACATATCCTTTAAGCAATCATCAATTGCCTTACATTGTGCTTCAGTAAGTGCAAACGGAAGTATTTCTTTTAATTTACTGAGTGAATTACCGTTGATTTTCACCGGAGTAAAAGCAGTGCGAGTCTCCTTTTGGAAAAGAATACCCGTCTGTAAGAAAAACAGCTCCTGAAATACAAGACGGCTGCGTGCGGCCTCAAGCTCACGCATATTCTGAGGAAAATGAATACCCAAAAGTGCCTGTTTTAACCCGATTAGGTTGTATTTTTCTCTCATTTCCTGAGGGAATGGGTCATACGGCTCAAAGCCTTGTAAAACAGTTGCAATGACCTTGGAAATTGTCTTAGAATTAAGTCCCGCGGTCTGTCGGTAAACAGGCATTACGGTTTGCTCTGTAACATCGTAAATTTCGGGTGAGGACATCTCACACGAAAACAGCGTGCGGTTGACAATACCGTAAAATAAAAACTCTTTCCCAAACTCTAATTTTTCAGCCAACCATTTTTGGTTGAAAAGGGTGATTTCAACATTATTTTCACCGTCATTGGCGAAGAATTTATAAATTGTCATACGGTGGCGGACATAGATTTCTCTAATCTCGCTAAAGACCTTGGCTTTTATGCAACAGGGTCGGTCAAAGGGCGCCTCGTGAAGCTTTAGCGGGTTAGAACGGTCAATGTAGCCTCTAGGATAATGGTGCAACAAAGCGCCGACGCTTTCAATGCCGAGCTGTCGAAACAGCTCGGCACGTTTTTCGCCGACGCCTTTTACATAACGGATATTATCGTAAGAATTCATATTATTCAACCGAAATTATGAAGTAGTAAACCGGCTGACCGCCGTTAATTAAGGTGACCTCAACATCACTGCCGAGCTTCTCCTGCAATGCCGAATGGATTTCTTCGGCCTCATGCTCTGAAACATCCTCACCGTGAATAAGGGTAACGAAAGCAGTGTCACGGTTACTTAAATTCTTGGTCAGCTTAATTACACATTTTTCTAAGTCAGTCTCGGTGAAGGAAACCTTACCGTTGGCCAAGGCCAAAAGCTCACCCTTTTTAATCTGCTTGCCGTCATAATCCGAATCACGTGCGGCAAAGGTGACCTGACCGGTCTGTACATCAGCATAAGCCTTCTGCATTTCTATAGCATTGGTTTCACCGTCAACATCGGGGTTGAAGTTCAGCATAGCGGTGATACCCTGCGGAATTGTACGTGTAGGAAGAACAATTACCTTACGGCTGCTCAAAGGAATAGCCTGCTCAGCCGCCATAATGATGTTCTTATTGTTAGGCAGAACAAATACGGTTGAAGCCGGAGTTTGCTCAATAGCCTTTAAAATATCATCGGTACTTGGGTTCATTGTCTGACCGCCGGATACAATCATATCTGCACCCAAATCATTAAACAGAGCGTGCAGTCCTTCGCCTGCGGCAACCGTAACAAAGCCGAAATCCTTAGTGATTTCAACCGAGACAATTTCGTCAGCTGCAGCTTCGTGAGTTGCAGTTTTAGGTGCATCACCCTTTGAATCGTGCTTTGCACGCTCGTGCTGGTCACGCATATTTTCGACCTTCATATTAATCAACTGACCGAAAGTAAGACCTTTTTCAAAGGCGTTACCGGGATGGTCGGTATGAACGTGAACCTTGATAATTTCATCATCATCAACCACAACAACACAGTCACCGATGGTCTCGAGATAAGCACGCAAAGCCTTTGGTTCCTTATCGTTTTCACGTTTTACTATAAACTCGGTACAGTAGGTGAAGGTGATGTCAGCTTCAGACTCTGCGGCGGCATTACGCTGAACGGAAGCAGGGAAATCAGATGTGCTTTCAACCGATTCAATCATTTTACCGTCCCTGATAACCGAGAGCATACCCTCTAAAATTACAACAAAGCCTTTACCGCCGGCATCAACAACACCGGCTTTTTTAAGTACAGGAAGGATTTCGGGTGTTTCTGCCAAGGCTTTATTGGCACCCTCTAACAAGGCTTCAAAGGTTTCAACAAGGTTGCGGCCTTCTTCAAATGCCTTGGTGGCATATTCTGAGCCTACACGCGCAACCGTTAAAATAGTACCCTCGGTAGGCTTCATAACAGCGTTGTAAGCAGCTTCAACACCAAGCTTCATAGCGGTGGCCAAGCCCTCAGAGTCCATAAACTCTTTACCCTTTAAACCCTTGCTGAAGCCACGGAACAAAAGTGAAAGAATAACACCCGAGTTACCTCTGGCACCGCGAAGTAATGCCGAAGCGTTGGTGGAAGCAACCTTTTCGGCAGTTTCACCGTCTAATAATTTCAGTTCTCTTGAAGCGGCACTGATAGTCATAGACATATTAGTACCGGTATCACCGTCCGGAACGGGGAAAACGTTTAATTCGTCAACTGCCTGCTTGCAGTTGATAATATTGTTAGCACCTGACAGCAATGCGTCACGCAAAGTATTACCGTTAATCAAAATAACAACTCCTTAAAAAGCGATAAAGTCTTATTCCTTAATTCCGTCAATACGTATAGTAACCTTGCCGACATTGATGCCGGTTGCCTCATTTACAACGTATTTTACTTTATGAGTAATGCTTTTGGCAATAGCGTTTATGTTCATACCGTAAGCAACGATAATATGCAAATCGACATTAATCATATCGATATCACCGGTTATGTTTATACCCTTTTCGGTATAGTTGGCTTTTGAAAAGATGTTACGGAATTTCTGCTTTCCATGGGGTGCCATTCCGGCTACACCAAAGCAAGAGGAAGCGGCATTGCCGATAAGCTTTGCAAGGTAATCCTCAGAAAGAAAAATGGTTCCGGTTTTGGTTTCGTGGGCAATCATTTATATACCTCCGTTAATTTATAAATGGTTATTGATTTGTGAGTTTATTGGTAATCCCGAAATAAGCATCGGAAACAGTTGACATATTAACTATCTTAATTTGTGAGTTATACACGGTAAGTCCGCATCGATGGCAAAGGGGTATTATCGGCATTTCAGCATTAAACGCGTTTATGATATCGAAAAGCGAAAGCTCACCCTTATAAAAGGCCGTTACTGCACTGTCAATAAGGGGTACCGAGGAATTGGAAACCGAGGGTGACTGTTCATCATCTTTATCGGTATTATCAGTATATTCCTTATTGTCTTTGGTATCGGAAGGCTTGGAGTCGGCATTTGTACTTGTAAGTTCGGGTATTCCGTAGGAAAGACTGCCGTTTGAGGTAATCAGCTCTGAAACATCCATATTATTGTTTAGCCTGACCTCAGCCAGATACAAATCAAAATTACCGTAGGTTAAGGCTTCCGTATACTTTTCCCAACTTAAAACCGAAAGCTCGGTTTTAAAGCCGATTTTATTTAACTGCTCACATAAAAGCTTCGCACATTTAAGTCTTGCAGCATTTTCTTCTGATACAATGAGCTTGAATTTTATCGGTTTTTTATCGATATCGGTAAAAAATCCCTCATCATCTTTACTATTATAACCTATTTCATTCAAATTCGCAACAACATTTTGCAAATTCGCCGTTTCGGGCAGATTCTGCAGCTTACCGGCGTCCTCCCAAACCGAGTTGAACAGTCCTACAGCAGGCGTGGCATAGTTGTAATATGCATCGTTACATAGGGCTGTACGGTCGATTGCACTAGCTATAGCATAGCGAAGCTGATGCTTTCGCAAATGCCTGTTTGAAAGGTTAACACCCAAAAACAGGAGATTGTTAAGGCTTACCTTTTCAACCGTTCCTGCCATCGGCGGAATAACGCCGTCGCTAAGCTCGGTATAATAAGCGTCAACATTGTTTACCTCAAGATTGTATTTGGTTACCTCGTCGTCAGGCGCGTTGACCAACTTAATCTGCTTTACTGTCGGCGCACCGCCGAAATGTTGGGCATTTACGCTTAAAAGCTTTTCCTTGGCATCGAAAACATAACGGCCAAAGCCAATCGGCGGAAGCTCAATCTGGTTTTCGTCCTGCCTTGTATCCGAATCCTTTTTAATTATGGGAAAATCCAAGAGATTGGCAAAATAAGGGTCGGCCTTGGTCAATGTTATTACAACCTTATCAGCACCGTCAGCCTTATAGCTTTTAATGGAGGATAGCTGTCGGCTGTAAACGGTATACTTTGATTTTAGCGCTTTTTCCAAC
>CAJGBX010000034.1 GCA_904501685.1 Clostridiaceae bacterium | reverse complement strand
GATAAGGAGATTTTATGTTTAACAAAAAAAAGAAAACAATGTATGTTCCCGATGAAGAGGTTATGCTTTACAACAAGGCTAAAAAGGAAGCCGAAGCCAAGGAAGCTGATAAAGCTGTTGATGTACCGGACGTCACCGAAACTGCTGAAGCTACCGAAACTGCTGATGTAGTTGAGTCCACTGAAGCAGCATCAAAGGATGTTGAAATTAACCCCCAAAAAAAGGTAAATAAACTGTTTGACAAAATCAAGCAATTCTTTATTAAGGTTATACCCTCAAAAAAGGACAATACAAAAACCATAATTATTAAATCGGTTGCTATTGTTGCCGCCTTGGCAATCATTGTTTCGGGTGTCTATCTTGTTGCATATTTTGTTGACCTCGGTCAACAGGATGCTAAAATTGAAAACATCCGTAATAATTACGAGTTAAATAAGGATGACTACACAAAAAACGATAACAATCAGTTTTCCAAGTTTGACTTTCTTAAATCGCAAAACAATGATGTTGTAGGTTGGATTAGTATTCCCGGTACAAAGGTTGACAATCCTGTTTACCAGTACATTGACAACCAATACTATGTTACCCACGATATGGATAAAAAGAATAACAGCTACGGTGCTCTGTTCCTTGACTACCGTTGTAATATCAACCCAATGTCACTTTCCCGTAATCAGATCATTTACGGGCACAATATGCGATACGGTGCAATGTTCGGCAGCTTGGATGAATACCGCGATATTAACAATATGCGTAAAAATCCGATAATTTCCTTTGACTCGCTTTACGAAAAAAGAGTATATAAAATTTTTGCAGTTATGATTGTTAATGATACCGAGGATACCACCTTCGGCTATTCATACAGTGCATACCGCACAAAGTTCACAAATGACACCGACTTTATGCAGTGGATTAAACACAGTCGTGAACGCAGTCTTTACGATATTCCGGTCGATATAAATGCTGATGATGAAATCATCACACTTTCAACCTGCTGCTATGACTTTACCAATGCACGTTTTGTAATCCTAGGCCGTTTAGTACGTCAGGATGAGACTCAAGATGTAGATACTGAAAGTATTACAGCTAACAAGGATGTTCTCTACTCTAAAGAATATTACGAAAAGAAAAAGCTTCCCATTCCGCAGCTTGATTCTTCAGCCGACACTGCCTCGAAAAAGTAAGCGTTGTCAAAATTATTTTAAAATTTCAGTAAAAGGAGGTTATTCGCTTTGGGCAAGGATGTGAAAATTGAAATAATTTACTATAAAACACCTGCAGACGTGTCGCTTGAATTCGGGCTTCACGGCGATTATCCGGTGCGACTGCTTGCCTCATGTGCAAACAGTAATAAGGATTTTTTGAAAAATCTTAAGCGTGCAGCTTCAAGAAGTGAAATTATTATTACAGTTGGCGGATATCTTGAGGATAACCTTCCGCTGATTATTTCCCGTGCTATCGGCAAAGCTCCTGTTGTACCCGATTATCAAGGCTATGGTATTTCAGCACACAATCGCTATGCAATTCCCGAAAGTGCTGTTCCGCTAAGCTCAAAAAATCACAACTTTGGTGGGTTTTTAATTGAAAGCGGCCCTCAAACCATAATCAGCTTTACCGAAGATAAAGAAACAAGGCTAAGAATTGTAAAAGAATTCTTAGCCGGCTATATCACCGAGCATCACAATGTTTACGGTAGTGGAGCTGCATTTACATATATTGAAGAAAATACAGATATTAACCAAAATAATACGTCTGAGGAAGACATTATCGATTTTGAAGACTCAACCGATTCCGTTAATGAGGAACCTATAATTGATGACATTGATAAGACGGATTCTTGCAACAATATAACCAACGATATCGAAATTTATGAAGTAGACGATATGGATGAATCTGTAGAAACAGTTGAAGACCAAACGGATTTTAATGATTTTGATGACGACTTTATAGACATAATTGAATCTAAAAAAGGCATCAAGCATCACAAAAGAGGCAGGGTTTTCCGCATATTGTGCTTTGTATTTACAATGCTTGCAATTATCGGTACTGCTTTGGTATTCTTCCTTTTTAAAGGCACTAACCAAACTGCCGCAAAACCTAAAGATTATTATTTAGCTTTACAATCGGCATATTCTGACGACTCAATAACTCCTTCAGAAGCATTTGATAAGGTAAAGAAGCTTGACGAAAGTGTATTTACCTGGCTTAATATTGACACTATCGGTGTTAACCACCCTGTTAATACAGTTAATAGTTTAGATAAATTTTATTTTTATCTGAACTCACTGCCTGACGGCATCCCCGATACCCGTGGTATGCTATTCAGTCTCAGCAATAAGGAGATTACCGACGCCGACCGAAGCACGATTATCTTCGGTAATGCCAATCCTAACGGACTTTTTAACGGATTAAATAATCTTAAATCAGGTGATGTAATTAATGCTGCCGACAGTCACATAAAATCTCAATGGCAGATTACTTGGTGCTTTAATCACTCAGACGCTAATGGCTTTGACTATACTCAGACCGAGTTTTCAGATACTGAAGCTTATATTAATTATCTTAACGAGCTTAAAGCCTTATCAGGCAGTCAATCGCTTGATGAGTTTTACGGTAATGAAAAAATAATTGTACTTGTCGGTGTTACCGATAACGAACGCTACGTTGCAGTTGCAAAGCTTAAATCTATAAAGGTTTTAATGACACCTGAGTATTTTGGTGAAAGCACTAATAACCCCTCCAACACCTCTTCTGACCCCGGTTCTGACGTAACCTCTTCCGATGAATCTTCATCAAGCAGTGATGATACTCCTGCTGACGGTGATGATATGGATAACGACTTTTTAGGAGACACGCCTGATATTATTCTACCGGTAATCCCCTCTCCTACTCCAACGCCGTCTACGCCGTCATCTTCTACATCAACCGGTAGTACAGTTACCTCGGTAAGCTCAACATCCTCCTTACAATCTAGCAGTACGGTACCATCTGAACCGTCTTCGGCTGAATCAAGTACCTCGGGCAATTCATCCGAGCAAACCTCTGCCGAGCCAAGTCTTCCGTCCTCCGGTACCGAATCGGTGTCACAGGCTCACCCGTCAAGCAGTACAGTTATCAGCAGTTCTGTTTTAAGCTCTACCATTAGTTCTACAGTTAGCTCTACAGTTTCATCAGCACCCTCACAGTCTAAGCCTAATGTTGACCCTCTTTATACTTGGGATGTCACTGTAGCCGTTAAGTCAAAAGGTCCCGACCGCAAGGGTGAGGTTATAGTAGGCAGTGCCGTTGAGGTTGTTGCTTGGATTATAGAAATCGAAATGAGCCCGACAATTCACCCTCCTGAGGCTCTTATAGCTCAGGCAATTGTTAAATATAATTGGATTATCAACAACGGCGGACTTTGCTCATACGATAAGGACGGCAATGTTATTTTACCGTCTAAACCGCCCGAAAATGCTATGCAATCTCCTACAGCTCAAGCACTGAAATACGCCGGAGAAGCCAAAGGTATGCTTCTAATGTACGGTAACACATTGGCTAAAACCTACTGCCATGATACCTCTGCCGGCTTTACTGCCGCTTATCACAATGTTTGGGGTGGAGGAAGTTATCCGTATTTACAGGGCGTTGAATGTCCTGTTGATAAGGATACAAAAAATTATGAGGTTACTACAATCTATACTGCTGATGAAATTAAGAATGTATTATTAGCCTTAAAATCAAACAAATCCGAATTTGGGAATATTGATATAGAAAATACACCTAAGGAGCAGTGGATTGTACCGACTGAATACGATTCAAACAACGCATATTGTACTAAGGTAAATATTTGCGGAGTAGTTAAGAAAGGAACGTATCTGCGAGACAGTGTGTTAACAAAAGCCAACACCGGTAAAACAACCATTCGTTCCTCGGCTTATACAGTAGTATACAGTGCCGAAAATGATACCTTTACCGTAACAACACACGGCTACGGTCACGGTGTAGGTTTAAGTCAGCAGGGTGCAATCGCCTATGCAAAACAAGGCTGGACTGCTGAGCAAATTTTATCTCACTTCTTCCCCGGCACTACTCTTTTAAAAAATTGATTTTTTAAGAAAAACATAAAAAAGTACCTTCGAATGAAAATTCGAAGGTACTTTTTAAATTATTATTTTGTACTATTTCGCTTAATTAACGGATATATCAATATTTTAAAGCCAATAACTAATGAAATAATTATCAAGGCCAAACCAAGTGATATTAATATATACAGTAAATCGGTGGAATAACCTATCGCAAAATAATATAAAGATTTAACACCTATATTAAGTCGCCCAATTACATCAGTCAAAAGTACATACAGTGGTGCAATTACCACCATTAGTCCAGCGGTCATACATGATATTCCGCTCCAAAGCAATGCTGAGGAACGCCATTTTTTAGTAACAGAAATTAACACAACTAAAAATATTATCATAGTGCCTGCAATAAAACCTACTATTGTGAAAACCTTTTGAAAATCATTTGCATAGTCTCCAATAGTATAAATAAACGGCATTTCAGCATAACCCTTACACTCATCGGCACAGTGAGTAGCTACATATTTAATGTCATTCTCAACTTCTTCATTGAATTCAAAGCCCTTACTAATAAAGTACGCTTCCATTGAGTTATAAAACTTCTGCTCAATATCCTCATAAGCAAAGCCTGATGAATTATCGACAGAACTATCATACGCAGCCGATATAATACCGTTAATCTGATTTTTCATTTCAATTTGAGAAACAACATTCGAAAGAATTCCGGGTTCTACTCCGGCAGGAATGGCAATTCCGTCCTCAATAGACTCTGTGTATTCCTTATAAATCAAGCTATAATAATCATGCCTTTCCAATACGGCAATCATATAATTCTTGTTACAAAAAGTTAAGTTTAATACACACGACACTACTGTGGCAAATATAAAAACTGAAAGCAAAACCGACACAACAGCTAATGATATTTTATCATATAATTTCATAATATGCCTCCGCTATTCAGCCATTACATTTATCTTTGGACCCGAAACAAATTCCGCTAATACAAAATATCGTTCAGACCTAAATGCGACCGAATTGAAGGGATAGCAGGTATAAAGTGCAAGATTATCCTGCTTTGCACCCAAGTCAAATAGCTTCATAGCTTCTGTTGCCTTAACTATTTGAATATCATTAACCTTATATTCGTACGCACCCCAAGATGTTGCGTAATATATTGTATCACCGATTTTAACATTTTGAAGTCCGTTAAAATGTGTAGTTACATGTGCAGCAACAAGCGTTGTGCTACCAAATCCGGGTAACATACTGGCCGTGCTCTGTCCCGGACCTTTTTTTAAAATCTTCTTAGTGTCACCGTAATACACATCACAATCAACACCGGTATCAGGAATAGTTATATGAGCATAAACATCCCCAACATTAGGCATAGTAATTTCTGAAACGTGTATTTGTTCACGCTGTGTTGCATCCCAATCAACAAATTCAATTTTATTGCTGCCTACCTGAGTATCTGAAAAGTTTGGCTTACTATCGCCTATAAACATTGATAAAATAGAGGTAATTGGTGCAATAATTGGACTTGCAATGAAATATACAATTAAGTAAGCAATAAAACAAAAGAGTAATGGCAATCCGAAGAAAGCCATTACTCTTTTTAATAAACTGCCTTTTTCAGGAGTTTTAGTATTCATATTCTATTATCTGTCCGAAGCCTTCTTGCGAGCAGAAATAACTACGAATGCAAGACCCATCATTACAACAGAAGCAGCTACGATAACAGAAACCATGTTACCCTCAACACCGGTCTGCTTAACAATATCGCCGCCGGAAATACCGATTTCAACCGGCTTATCTGTTGCGGTGTAACCAGGAACGTCAGACTCTTCAGTAAACTTCAAAGTAAGGTCCCAGTTATCTGCCTTGTCACCCTTTTTAACGATAACCTCAGCGTCAATAACCTCGGCTGCATCCTTAGCACTATCAATGAATGCTGCCTTATCTGCCTTATCCATCTTGCCTAAAGATTCTGCCTTAGACTCCTCAACAACTTTAGCTGCGGCATCAATTGAAGTTAAGATGCCCTGAACATCCTGTGCAGAAAGATCAGCCTTTATAAGGTAATCCTTAGCAGTATTAATGTAAGATGCAGGAAGCTCAGCTACAGCACCGCTAGCCATGGTAACCTTCTTGCTGAGTGCATCAATAATCTTCTGCTCATCGGCGGTGATACCGGTAGCAGCATTTACTGAGAGTACACAAGCAGTGAGAAGTACAATTGCAATAACTAATGAGATAATTTTTTTCATAATATATTCCTCCTTAAAAATAACAAATTAATTCTAAAATGATTTAATTTTATTTTACCACGAAAATTACTAATGTCAACACTTTTTTTGTTAACAATGCATAAAATCAATAATTATTTATTAATCACAATCAAACTATTACATAATACAACAAAAAGTGCCAAAATGCGGCTTTACTAGAGTGCAAAGCCGCAAAACAGCATAAATTATTTGGTAAGTTCTTCAAGGATGGTGATATATCCGTCATCCTCAGACTGATTTGCAGAGAAAGAATTCAAAATACTGTCAGCAGCACTGTTTTCCTTCTTAGTATCGTCACCCAAACCGGTTGCAACAACGATGATGCGCATTTCATCCTCCATCATCGGATCAAGCTGAGCACCCCAAATAATAGTTGCATCAGGATGAGCCATATCAGAAATTATGGTAGAAGCCTGTTCAACCTCTTCAAGTCCGATATCCTCAGAACCGATAATGCTGATAATAACACCACGGGCATTTTCCATACTTGTTTCAATCAAAGGACTGTGGATAGCCTTCTGAGCTGCAAGCTCAGCCTTGTCACGGCCGGTTGCAATACCCACACCCATATGAGCGTAGCCTGCATCCTTCATAACCTGTGTAACATCAGCGAAGTCAAGGTTAACCATGGAGGTAACATTGATAAGCTCAGAAATACTCTGAACACCCTGACGGAGAACATCGTCAGCAATTTCAAAAGCATTCTTTAATGTAATCTTCTGCTCGGAAACAAACTTAAGTCTTTCGTTCGGGATAACAATAAGGCTATCAACCTGTGCACGGAGAGCCTCAATACCTGCTTCAGCCTGAAGCATTCTCTTTCTGCCTTCAAAAGCGAAGGGTTTGGTAACGATACCAACAGTCAAAATTCCAAGCTCCTTAGCAATTTGAGCGACAACGGGAGCTGCACCGGTACCGGTACCGCCGCCCATGCCGGCTGCGATAAAGACCATATCTGCACTGCGGAGAGCAGCTGCGATTTCATCCTTAGACTCCTGAGCAGCGTTTTCACCCTTATCCGGAGAAGCACCTGCACCCTGGCCCTTAGTTAACTTTTCACCAATTTGGATTTTATGGGTTGCTTTAGAAAGCAATAAGGCTGCCTTATCAGTATTAATTGCAATAAATTCAACGCCGCGAACACCTGCATCAACCATACGGTTAACTGCGTTACCGCCGCCGCCGCCTACACCGACTACTTTAATCTGTACAACATCAGCAGTTTCGTTATCAATTTCGAATGCCATTTTAATCATCCTTCCGATTTTTCTTATATAAATACTTCTATTTACAGTATTCCGTTGTCAATTATATCACTAAGTTTCACAAAATGCAATACTAAATATTCAAAAATATTGTATTTTTTGAAAATTATACCGCAATATCTTGAATTATTTAATATAATTTGAAATATCCTCATATTTCGTAATAGCTTCTTTATTAATAACTGAATAATCTTTAAGAGAAATACTTAGCGAAGCTTCTTTATCAATAGTTGTCAGAACAGAAGTAAGGTGGGTCATTTTTTCGGCTAAATTACTGTATGTACCTAATTTTACAAGCACCTTATTATCTATTGCAAAAACAATATCAACCAAGTTCTCAATGTTAATATAGGTTATATTTAAGCCTTTTTCACTGCAAATAGCCAAAATATCATTAAACACATCCCTTTGCTGCTTATCGGCAAAATTAACTGTTAACCCTTCTGTAAAGCTTTCAGATTTAATTCCGCGCACCCTTGTTAAGTCGTTGTCCGCTTGTGTTGCTACTCTCAGTACTTTAAAATTATCATCTGCAATATAGGTAGCTAAGTCGGTAACGATACTATATCTTTCCTCAACCGGCTCAACACGAATACCTACTGAATCAGGAAAAGATTTTATTATTTCTGCCTCTTTTATATACGGTAAATTCTTCACAATTCTAGCTTCAATTTCATCTGCAGACATTCTTAGAAGATTATCACCGTTAACAATACCCGATGCAAATATTATTTCCTCTGAACTGTATATACTGCTACCGATGACCTTAACCGAGGTAACATTAAAGAAAACGGTAACCATCAAAGCAACTGCAAAGCCTAATACCAACAAAATTGAAAATATAGCAACGGCTATTCTCTTTAATTTTGAGTGACGCCTACGTCTCCTTTTTTGAGGACGTCGATCTGCTTCGGAATATTCTACCTTCATAATTAATCCTCTGTTCTTTTAATATCGGCACCTAAACAGCCGAAAATTTCCTCAATTTTTTGATATCCTCGGTCGATATAGCAAGGTTTACGGATAATTGAACAGCCTTTTGCAGCCAAAGCCGCAACGGTTAATGCTGCTCCACCGCGTAAATCGTGAGAAACAACATCCGCACCAACCAAACTTTTAACACCGGTTATTACAGCCACACGGCCAACCGTCTTTATATCTGCGCCGAGCAGCCGTAGTTCATCAATATAATGAAATCGGCTGTCAAATATATTTTCTATAAACACACCAGTGCCTTTGCACACAGATGAAAGTGCCACCAAAATTGGTCCCGCATCGGTTGGAAAACCGGGGTATGGCTGAGTAGTAACGGTACCGAAATTATGCTGACGAAAATGCGAGGTGACCGTCAGGCCTGAGTCGGACACATCAACTAATGTGCCACCATCCCTTAAAATTGAAATTATAGGTATTAGGTGATTTTTATTTGCATTATTAAGGCAAATTCTTCCTTTGCAAGCAGCAGTAGCCATCATACAGGTGGCGGCAATTATTCGGTCAGGCATTACGGTATACTCAGTACCGTTAAGCCTATTTACACCGTTAATAACCACTGTATCACTGCCTGCACCGTTAATTTCGGCACCGGCAGAATTTAAGAATAAGGCTAAATCCTCAATTTCAGGTTCCCTTGCGGCATTATGAATTACTGTAGTTCCGTTTGACACTGCCGCCGCTAAAATAATATTTTCAGTAGCGCCGACACTTGGGAATTTTAAATAAAGCTCAGCAGCCTTAATACCTTCAGGTAAGCTACACGTCAAAAAACCGTGATTACATTCAATTACCGCGCCAAGCTTAGTCAAGGAATCAATATGGATATCAATCGGTCTCGGGCCCAATTCGCATCCACCGGGCAAGCTCATAACACAGCTTCCCATTTTTGAAAGCAAGGCCCCCATAAAAACAATTGACGAACGCATTTCGCGCATTAAACACTCAGGAATTTCAAAGCAATTGCTATTTGACGGAGAAATAATCAACGTACTTCCCTGCCGTTCACATTTACAGCCCAAATATTCTAAAATTTTTAAAGAGATTTCAACATCCGAAAGAAAAGGACAGTTATGTAAAACAGTCTGACCCTGACACATATAAGCGGCAGCAAGAAGCGGTAAAATACTGTTTTTAGCCCCATGAACGGCTATTTCACCATAAAGCCGTTTCCCACCGTCAATTTTTAAACAGGACATAGTACACACCTCGGTACATACTATGCCTTGAATAATTATTTGTTATTTTTTTACCAGATTTAAAATTATTTCGGCAATTCTGCGGTCAGCATCAGCGATAGCAGTAGCCTCGCAAGCCAAGGCCATTGTTTCCAAACGGTCACGGTCACAAATTAAAGCTTTAACCGTACTTAAAAGTGTCTCACCGTTAAGGTCCTTTTCATCAATAAGCTCAGCGGCATTAATTTTCTTTAATGACATTGCATTATGAAACTGATGATTTTCAGCAACATAAGGTGACGGAATGAGGATTGATGGTTTTTTACAAACCTGAAGCTCGTTAACCGACATAGCACCTGCGCGGCTGATAACAACATCTGCCGCCGCCATCATAACATCCATATTATCTATGTATTCTAAAATTTTAACGTTCTTATTATCCTCAGTATAGCCGAAGTCTTCTGCCCTTTGTAAAAATTCAGTATAAGCTGATTTGCCCGTGCCGTGAAAATGGATAAACTCCTTTGCATTAAGGTTATACTTGATAACCTCAAGCACTGCATCGTTTATAGCTCTTGCACCAAGACTGCCGCCAAAGGAAAGCAACACCTTAGCATCATCCGGAATGCCAAGTTTTTCTCGTGCCTCGTACTTGGTTACAGCGGTTAAAGACTGACGAATAGGATTACCGGTCACTATGGCAGGATTCTTAGGCTTTAAATTTTTTAAAGCATCCTCCATACCTACCATTGTTACATCAACCAAAGGTGCCAGCATCTTAATTGTTACACCCGGATAAGCATTTGCCTCGTGAACTGCGGTTTTAATGCCTAATTTAGCAGCTTCACGCAAAACAGGTCCGCAAACATATCCGCCTGTACCGACAACAACATCCGGATTAAGTTTTTTCAAAAGCTTTTTGGAAGCAAATGACGAGGCCACTGCCTTATATGCGGCACTGATATTTCGTCCGATATTTTTTATTGTCAGCTTTCTTTGAAAGCCTGAAACATCAATTGTATAAAAATCATATCCTGCCAATGGCACAAGTCGGCTTTCCATTCCTCTTTCAGTACCGATAAAGCTGATTTTACACTTATTATCGACCTGCTTTAAATATCCTGCAACGGCAATAGCCGGATTAATATGCCCTGCGGTGCCTCCGCCTGCAAAAACTATATGCATACCCTACACCTCAAAATCAAATGCTATAATAAAAAATTTTTACAAAGTTTTCTTATTGTTACACGTTCTTGAAATTCCTAAAATTATACCCATTTCAGCAAGCAAAATAACCAATGATGTACCGCCGTAACTAAAGAACGGCAGGCTGATGCCGGTATTAGGAATTGTGTTAGTTACAACCAATACATTCAAAGTCATTTGAAGTCCAACCTGAAAGGTTAGTCCCAAAGCCAAAAGACTGCCGAATTTATCGGGTGCTTTAACTGCAATCGAAAAGCCTCTCCACATTAAAAGGCAGAAAAGAATTATAATTATCATAGCACCGATAACGCCTAATTCCTCACAAACAATTGAGAATATAAAGTCGTTATGCGGTTCAGGAACCCAAAGGTGCTTTTGGTTTGACTGTCCCAAGCCCTTACCGACCCAACCGCCTGAGCCGATAGCCAAAAGCGACTGAATAGTCTGATAACCCTCACCGACCGGAGCCGACCAAGGGTCCAGCCAGAAGGTCAATCTGTCTTGAGCGTATTTAATTGCACCGCTTAAAACCACAGCAACACCCACAGCGGCAATTCCCAATCCGCCTAAAATATATCTTAACTGCAAGCCGCCGACAATCATCATAACGGCACCAATTAAGAATATTAAAACAGTGGCAGATAGATGCGGCTCTAAAACTACCAAAATACAAATCAGCCCAACTACAAGACCCAAGGTTAAAAAGCCGAAGCGAAATGTTTTCATAATTTTCTGGTTTGCCGCAATTAAATGTGCAAGTATCAAAATTACCGCAAATTTTGCCAACTCAGACGGCTGAAAGTTAACCGGTCCTAACGAAAACCAACGCTTTACACTTGTATTCGGAACCATCGGCGGTAAAATCAGCATTACTGTCAAGAATACAGCCATAAAAATATAAAAAGGAACAGCAAATTTTCTTATAATGTGATAATCAATCTTGGATACAAATAGCATTAATGCAACGCCGAAAGCGGCAAAGCCGGCCTGCTTGGTTATAAAATAGTAGCTATTACCATGATAGGTATCGGCAAAAATATAGCTTGCAGAAAATAGCATTATAAGGCCGATTGTCATAATAATCAGCAACAAAAACAAAAAGGTCAAATCCATTTTACCCTCAATAAAAAGACCTGAAAAAATACTTTTTTCCCTTTTAACTGTTTTTTCCGGCAAAACGGTCAACCCCTTTGATTTTTGTGAATTATACTATTAACCTAATCTTACAGCCGCAACACACACTGCACAGCCAATAAGCGTAATAATTGAGAAAACAATAACGATTTTTACCTCACTCCAACCGCTTTTTTCAAAATGGTGGTGGATAGGACTCATTTTAAATAGCCTCTTGCCGGTTTTTTTAAACCAGAACACCTGCAATACAACCGACAGAGCCTCAATAAGATAGATAATGCCTGCAAGCATAAGATAAATCGGTCTGTCAAT
>CAJGBX010000033.1 GCA_904501685.1 Clostridiaceae bacterium | reverse complement strand
TTTGGGTATGTGTGCTACAGTTGCCGCACAGCTGCCGACTGAGGGTGCTTTGGTGCGGAATATCACATTGTTTGCAGTGCTGATTTATGAGCTGTTTGGTCCTGTTATGACCCGCATGGCACTTACTGCCGCAGGAGAAATTAAGCCGAAAACCGATGAGGTCAAAAACCGTCGTGAGAACAAGCTGGTCGCCGCTAAGAGTGCAAAAAAATAAATAATGCTTAATGTTTTAACGCCGTAGATTAATCTACGGCGTTTTTTTGTTGTAAAATACTTGTAATCGTATAATATTCGTGGTATTATTATGATGAATTATTGTATTGTTTTCTTGGAGGGATATCGGTGGGCTACAGTAATCTGATGGATATGCATATTCATTCCGACAATTCGCATGATGCAGACCATTCGGTAACTCTGCTTTGTGAAAAGGCGGTTGCTAAGGGCTTGAAGGCGATTGCGGTGACCGACCATTGCGATTGCATTGGCTATAAATCGGTTAAGCAGGATATCATTTGCCGTCAGTCAGCCTTTGAGGTTAAAAAGGCACAGATGATTTTTAAAGGCCAGATTGAGGTTATTTGCGGTATTGAATTAGGTTCACCGGCACGCAATTTGGAAGCGGTTGATGATGTTTTGAAGAACGGTTTTGATTTTGTGTTGGCATCGGTACACCGTATCAAGGGTAAAAAGGTCAGTTTCGGGCATTATGATTTTTCGAGGGAAACTAACCGTCCGGAGTATTTGATTCCGCGTTATTTGGATGAGATTTTGGAAACAGTACAGTGGAATGGGTTTGATTCATTGGCACATTTAACCTATCCTTTCAGGTACTATCCTGCCGAGCTTTTGGCTGATTTTAAGCTCGAGGATTACCAAGAAAAAATAGATGCAATTCTGAAAACGTTAGCTAAGAACGGCAAGGCTTTGGAAATAAACACCGCTTGTGAGCCGTTTGAAATGGGTGGTAAGAATTATAATTTTCACCCCGATATAGAAATTGTCAAGCGTTTTCGTGAGCTTGGCGGTGAGTATATAACCGTCGGCTCGGACGCACATCAGTCATCTCGCGTGGGTGACCGAGTTGATTTAGCCTATGATATGGCAAGGTTGGCCGGTTTTGAGTGTGTAACTGTATATAAAAATCGCAAGCCTATGCAGATTTCGATATATTAAGGAGTATAAATATGAACGTAAAATTATTAAAGCTTTTGAGCAAAAATGCACGTTATACCGTAAATGAGCTTTCGGTTATGACCGGTCTTTCCGAGGAACAGGTTAAGGCTGAGGTTGACGAAATGGAGCGTGACGGTCTTATTCGCGGCTACAAGGCGGTCATTGATTGGGAGCGTTTGGACAGTGCTATGGTTTCGGCAATTATCGAGCTTAAGGTTGAGCCTCAGCCCGATGTTGGCTTCGAGCAGATTGCTGATGAGGTTAAAAAGTATCCCGAGGTTGAAACGGTATATCTAATGTCGGGCGGCTATGACCTTTGTGTTATTGTTAAGGGTAAAACCTTCCAAGAGGTTGCTATGTTTGTCGCAAAACAACTGGCACCTATGAAATACGTTGTTTCGACCGCTACACACTTTATCCTTCGCCGTTATAAGGAGCTTGATATTGAGCTTATCGGCGACGAGACCGATGATAGGGAGAAGATTTCGTTTTGATTGACTATAATAAGCTCTTAAACCCTACGGTGCTCGAGATAAAGCCGTCGGGTATCAGAAAATTTTTCGATATTGCCGCCGAGATGGATGATGTTATCTCCTTAGGCGTGGGTGAGCCGGATTTTCAAACTCCGTGGCACATACGTCAAGCCGGTATAAAGTCTCTGCAGGACGGCAAAACAAAATATACCTCTAACTGGGGCTTGATTGAGCTGCGTAAAGCCGTTGCCGACTATATGAAGGAGCAGAGCGGTGTTTCTTATGACCCGCAACACGAAATTTTAATTTCGGTCGGCGGAAGTGAGGCTATTGATGCTGCTATCCGTGCCATTGTGGGGGCCGGTGACGAGGTGCTTATAGTTGAACCGAGCTTTGTTTGCTATGGCCCTATTGTGCGTTTGGCAGGCGGTGTTCCGGTAGCTATTCCGACCAAGGCAGAAAATCGTTTTAGATTAACTGCCGAGGAATTAAAGGCACATATTACCGATAAAACCAAGCTTTTAGTGTTGCCTTACCCCGGTAACCCAACCGGTGCTATTATGGAGCGTGAGGATTTAGAGGATATTGCCGAGGTTTTAAGGGATACTTCAATTGCCGTCATTTCGGATGAAATTTATTCCGAGCTTACCTATACCGGCAACCGTCATTGCTCGATTTCGTCGATTGACGGAATGAAAGAAAGAACGGTTGTTATAAACGGTTTTTCAAAAGCCTATTCAATGACCGGCTGGCGTATGGGTTATGCCTGCGGTCCCGAGCCGATTTTAAGTCAAATGACTAAAATTCATCAGTTTGCCATTATGTCAGCGCCGACTACCTCGCAGTATGCCGCTATTGAGGCACTGAAAAATGGGCGGAATGACATTGAAAAAATGGTTGAGGAATACGATATGCGTCGCCGGCTTATGGTTAACGGCTTTAGAAATCTCGGATTGGATTGCTTTGAGCCGCAGGGTGCTTTTTATGCTTTTCCGAGCATTAAGTCCAGCGGTATGTCGTCGGAGGAGTTCTGTGAAAAGCTGTTGTATTCTAAAAAGGTTGCAATAGTGCCGGGTAACGCCTTTGGTGAAAGCGGTGAAGGCTATGTCAGAGCATCATATTGCTATTCGGTCAGCCATATTAAGGAAGCCTTAAGGCGTATCGGCGAATTTTTGGAAGATATAAAAAAATGAAGCTGAAAGCATTTGCGAAAGTAAATTTATCACTTGATGTTATTGGAAAACGTGCCGACGGATATCACACCTTGTGCTCAGTTTTTCAGTCGGTATCGCTTTGTGATATAGTTGAAATAAAAAGGACCGATACAATTAAGGTCAGGTGCTCTGACACTTCGATAAACGGTGAGGATAACCTTTGCTTTAAGGCGGCTCAAAGTTTTTTTGCTACGGCAGGTATACTGGGCGGTGCTGATATTTTTATCGAAAAGCATATTCCGTTAGCTGCAGGACTTGGCGGCGGTAGTACCGATGCAGGTGCAGTGCTAACAGGTCTGAATGAGCTTTACGGTAAGCCGTTAACCGCTGAGCAGTTGTTGGAAATAGGTTTAGCCTTGGGCGCCGATGTTCCGTTTTGTATGGTTGGCGGCACCAAGCTTTGCGAGGGTATCGGTGAAATTATGACCGAGCTGCCCAATTTGCCTGATTGCTATATTGTTATAGCCAAAAAGGGTAAAAAAAGCTCGACGGGTGATATGTACCGAGCCTTGGACAGTGATAATGGCCGTAAAAAAAGTGATGTAAAGAGTATAAAATCGGGGCTTGTAGGTAAAAACCTTAAGGAAATATTCAAGGGTGCCTACAACTGCTTTGAATCGGTTTCGGACCCGACCGCTTTAAATGAAGCGCGCAGGGTGACAAGCTATTATAATGCAGTTTATTGCGGCCTTTCGGGAGCAGGTCCGTCGGTTATAGCGGTTTTTGATAATCCAAACTGTGCGGTTATGACTTTAAAAGAGCTTGAATTTTTAGGTTTTGAAAGCTTTTTATGTGAGCCGACTGTTTCCGGTAACGAAATAATTTAATATTGATTAGAAAATAACACTTCTGCCAATAATTTTTGTGAAAAAAATAAAGGGAAGTGTTATTTTGTTTGTACTTATTAAAAAAATAGCTGAAAAATTTGACCGAAGGGTAGCCTTTCGGGCGGTTTGCTGTGCCTTGGTAACGGTGTTGGCTATGAGTATTGCAGGCTTTGATGCTAAATGCGATGAAATAAGAAGCAATGTATTAAGGCTGCATATTTTGGCAAATTCAGATGAGACTTACGACCAAGAACTTAAGCTAAAGGTGAGGGACATGCTTCTGACGGTATCAACCGAGGTGTTTGGCGGTTGTGAAACCGAAGAACAGGCGGTGGCTTTAGCCAAGGAAAATATTAACCGTTTTACAGATGAGGCAAAAAATGTCATTATCGAGAACGGCTTTGACTATGACGTAACAGTTGAGGTTGCCGATACGGTGTTTGAAACAAGAGATTATGAAGGATTTTCACTGCCGGCAGGCACTTATGAGGCTTTAAGGGTTCTGATAGGCGAGGGCAAGGGCAAAAACTGGTGGTGTGTGATGTTTCCAGCAGTGTGCCTGCCGGCAGCAGGTGACGGTAAGAGTTTTTCGGGTGTTTTGAGTGATGAAACCGCTCAAATTGTCGAGCAGCCGACTAAGTATAAGGCTCGTTTTAAAATGGTCGAGCTTTTTGAAAAAACCAAGTCCAAGCTTTCCAGGATTTTCGGCTAAGAAAAATTTTAAAAAATTGAAAAATAGTACTTGCTTTTTTTAGCAATATGTGTTATTATTCCTTTACTATGTGAAGAAAAGGAGAGGGGTGACAACATGAAAGAGGGTATTCATCCGCAGTATGAGACAGTTGTTGTAAAGTGTGCTTGCGGAGCTGAGTTTGAAACTCGCTCAACCAAGAAAGATATCCGTTTGGATATTTGCTCCAAATGTCATCCGTTTTTTACCGGCAGACAGAAGTTGGTCGATACCGGTGGTCGTGTAGACAGATTCAAAAAACGTTTTGGCATGGATGCTAAATAATTGTTTCGTTAGTCTAAGCCGCAGTTGCATTCCAACTGCGGCTTTGTCTTTCAGCGGTATAATATTTGCAGTTGGCAGGTGAGAAGATGAACGAATATAAAACCATAAGGCAAAAGGCTTCAGGCGAGTATGAGGAAAAACGTTCGCGGTTTATCGGAAGCGTTATTCCATGCACCACCGAGGCTGAGGCACTGGCGTTTATTGAAAAGCGTAAAAAGGAAACCTTTGGCGCCAGGCATAATGTTTATGCGTATATTTTGCGTGACAATAATATAACTCGGTTTTCGGATGACGGTGAGCCTCATTCGACCGCAGGAATGCCGACCTTGGAGGTTTTGCGTAAGCAGGGCTTGACTGATTGCTGTATGGTTGTCACACGTTATTTCGGCGGTGTGCTATTGGGTACGGGCGGACTTGTAAGGGCTTATACTGCGGCCGCCGGCTTGGCAGTTGAAAATGCAGGCATTGCTATAATGCGTGAATGCTATGAGGTTGCCGTAAGGTGTCCTTATTCCGATCATTCGAGCGTCGAGAGGCTTATTTCGGACTGCGGTGGCAGGGTTAAGGATAACAACTTCGCCGAGGATGTAACCGTTTTGTTTTCCATTATTGCCGGTGATTTCGAAAACTGTAAATTAAAATTTAAAGATACCTTTTGCGGAAGATTAGAGCCGGAAATTGTCGGTTCGGGCTTTGCAGAGGTCTAAAACCGCAGATTTTTGATAAATTTGCGGTTTTTTTGAAAATAAAAAAGTATTTCGACCGAAATTTTCGAATAATAGATTAGATACTTAAAAAAGGAGGGTTGTTATGGCACTACCGCAGGAATTTTTGATGGAGCTCAAATACCGAAACGATATTGAATCGGTTTTATCTACCTACATTGCTTTAAAACGGCGTGGCAGTAATCTTGTCGGCTTATGTCCGTTCCATAACGAAAAAACACCTTCCTTTACGGTGTACCCCGAAAACGGCTCGTATTACTGCTTTGGTTGCGGTCAAGGCGGCGATATAATCACATTTACTATGAAAATGGAAAATCTGGATTATATTGATGCTGTAAAAAAGCTGGCTGACAGGGCAGGACTTCGGTTGCCCGAGGATAATAAGGACGATAAGCAGCAACGACTTAAAAATGATATTTATGCAGTCAACTCAGAGGCAGGCAGGTTTTTTCATTCGGTTTTGATGAGTCCGCAGGGCAAGGCAGGTCTTGATTATTTTTTAGGCCGTGGGCTTTCCTTAAAGACGATTAAGCATTTTGGCTTGGGCTTTGCGCCGGATGATTGGCATGCACTTGAAAATCACTTAAAAAGCAAGGGCTTTACCGATTATGTTATTGCGGCGGCCGACCTTACAGCTAAGTCCGAGAAAAAGGATAAAAACGGGCGGCAGTTTACATACGACCGATTCCGTAACCGGATAATGTTCCCGATAATTAACATTCATGGCAAGGTAATAGGATTTTCGGGTCGTGCAATGCCGGGTAATGAAAAGCAGGGCGGAAAGTACATAAACACCTCGGATACCCTTGTTTATAAGAAAAGTCATAATATGTTCGCTTTGAATTTTGCCAAGAAGGACTGCTCGAAGCAGGCAATTCTGGTTGAGGGTAATATGGATGTCATAGCACTTCATCAAGCAGGGTTTACTACTGCCGTAGCGGCGTTGGGAACCTCCTTTACCGAGGAGCAGGCAAGACTGCTTGCCCGTTATACCAATGAGGTTGTGCTGACAATGGATGCCGATTCTGCAGGCGAAAAGGCAACCGAGCGGGCACTCGGTATATTAAGCGGTGTCGGTGTTAACATTAAGGTTTTACGCTTGCCTGAGTGCAAGGACCCTGATGAATATATAAAAAAATATGGTAATGCACGCTTTCAAAAGCTGATTGATAATGCGTTTAGCGCTATTGACTACCGATTGTTGCTTGCGGCTCGCGGTATTGATTTAGAGGCAACCGACGGTAAGCTGAAATACCTAAATAAGGCTTGCGAGGTTTTGGCAACATTGAATGACCCTATTGCGGTTGAGCTTTATACCGGACGGCTATCGGGTAAATACGGTGTGGCTAAGGATCGGCTTCAGGCTATAGTGAAAAATGTGCAGGATAATAAAAAGCGTCAGCAAAGCCGTAAGGAACTGCAGGAGGTTATAGCTCCTACCGTAAGGCGTGATGATGTTAATCCGCAAAAATTGCAGTTTAAGCGTGCGGCAACTGCTGAGGAAGCGGTTATATCAGCTTTAAAGCGGCATCCCGATATGTTGGAATACGTTAAATCGCGGCTTGACCCGTCGGACTTTTTGACCGACTTTAACCGAAGGCTGTTTGAACGCATTGTCAGCATAATAGAAACCGGACGGGACTTTGATTTGGTGCTTTTAGGTGATGATTTTTCACCGGACGAAATAGGCTACATTACCAAAATGCTTTTGGTTGGCGCGGCCGATACTAACCATGAAAAGGTCATAAGTGACAGTATAGATGTTATTTTGGCGGAGCGAAAGGCTTCTGATAAGCCTGATATCTCCGGCTTGGATGACGAGGCTTGGGCTTTGGCAATGGCAGATATTATCAAGGCTAAAAAGAAGTAAAGTGAATTTTTCTGGTCGACTTAAGGTATGTTGCCGGATTATTGTGTAAAAAATATAAAGGAATATGGGGTAAAATTTATGGAAAAGAAAAAAAGCAAATCTGAGGTTGATGAGATTATCGAAGAAACCGTCGGTAAAAATGAAAATTTGATAGATGATAGCTATACTAAGCAGGACGAGTCCGAGCATAAGGACGATTTTTTAGATATTGAGGACGAAGTCCCTGATAACCTTGAGAATCTGGAAATGGAGCCTCCTCTTTTAGAGCTTGACTTTGACGAGCCGACCGACGACGACCTCAAAATGACCGAAATTGAGGATGTTGAAAAAATTGAGGAAATTATTGCCTCGACCGATACAATTTCACTCGATGACCCGGTCAAGGTGTATTTAAAGGAAATCGGACGTGTGCCGTTACTTACTCCCGATGAGGAAATTGAGCTTGCAAAGCGTATAGGCGAGGGCAGTGCCTATGCTAAAAAACGCTTAACTGAGGCTAACCTTCGTCTTGTCGTTTCTATCGCCAAGCGTTATGTCGGCCGCGGAATGCATTTTCTTGACTTGATTCAAGAGGGTAATGTCGGTCTTATCAAGGCAGTTGAAAAGTTTGACCATACCAAGGGCTTTAAGTTTTCGACCTATGCTACCTGGTGGATTCGTCAGGCAATCACGCGTGCTATTGCCGACCAGGCAAGAACCATTCGTATCCCGGTTCATATGGTTGAAACCATTAACCGTCTTAAAAAGGTACAGAGTCAGTTGCTTCACGAAAACGGTCACGAGCCGAGTGAGGAGCTGATTGCCGAAAAGATGGAAATGTCGGTAGAAAGAGTCAGAGAAATTATGCGTGTCGCTCAGGAGCCGGTTTCAATGGAAACGCCTATCGGTCCTGAGGAGGACAGCAGACTGATGGACTTTATCCGTGATGAGGAAGCTTTGGCTCCCGATGATGCCGCCTTAAAGACCATTACAAACGAGGATATTGATGCGGTTTTGAAAACTCTTACCCCTCGTGAAGAAGCCGTAATCCGTCTGCGTTTTGGCTTGAAGGACGGAAGATGCCATACTCTTGAGGAGGTCGGCACCGAGTTTGAGGTTACACGTGAGCGTATCAGACAGATTGAGGCTAAGGCTTTAAGAAAACTCCGTCACCCCGTAAGAAGCAACAAGTTTAAGGACAGATAAGGGAATAAAAGTGAAATACACATATAAAACCAAGGGCGTTTGCTCAAGTACAATCAATTTTGAGGTTGAAAACGGTGTTATAACCGAGCTTCAGTTTATCGGCGGCTGCAACGGTAACCTTAAGGGCATCTCTTCGCTTTGTAAGGGGATGCGGATTGAGGAGGTTATTGAGCGTTTGGAGGGAATCAGGTGCGGTTTTAAGTCAACCTCCTGTCCTGACCAGCTGGCCAAGGCCTTAAAGGAAGTACAATAATTTTGACATATAAAGGTCGGTGATTAAAAATGTTTGACGAAGATATTAAAATTGCGTCATTGGGTAAGAATAAACCTAAAAAGGACGTACATTCTTCGGTGCTGGACGAGTATACCCGTGAATCTCAAAAGGGCAATACCGACAAAGCTAAGGAGCTGGGCAGACTTTTAGCACAAGAGGTTGTTTCGCATATAAATAGCTTTCCGGTTGATGAAAACGAATCGGGTAATGCCGGTATGGCGGTACAACGCGGTGTTATGATGACTTTTGCAACCGTTATAGCATTAGAGGAAAACATATTCAGTACGGTTGTGCATCAAACCGCCGAAAACAGCTTTAATTCTGAGTTAGAAAAGCTTTCACCTGACATTTATAATGCCGTAAGTGATTCGGGTGCGTTTTCGTTCTATTATCTTGCTTACCGCAGAGGAACTGAGGTTGTGCGTCGAATGGGACAGACCTTTGCTATGCTTTGCTCCCACGACGGTGACCCGGTTTATCAAGAGTTAGGCGAGGCTATTTACTGCTGGTTTAAGTCTTTTGCTGAAAAAACAATCAACAGTTCGGGACTTGAATGAATATAATTTTAAATTTAATTTGGAGGAAATAAAAATGAAGGTTACTAAGGATATGTTAATTGGAGATGTTTTAGATTTTGACAGAGGCACTGCTGAGTTTTTCTTTGAAATCGGTATGCATTGCTTAGGCTGTCCTGCCTCCAGAGGCGAGTCTATTGAGGATGCCTGCAAGGTTCACGGTACCGACTGTGAGGCATTGTTGGCTAAAATCAATGCTTATTTGGAGTCTAAATAATGTCGGTTGATAACCGATTAAAGAAAATCGCCGGAATGGTAAGGAGAGGTTCGACGGTTGCCGATATCGGCACCGACCACGCTTATCTTCCGGTGTTTCTTGTAAAAGAAGGCATTATTGATAAGGCGTTTGCCTGCGATGTCAGCGACGGTCCGCTTGAAAATGCACGTATTAATATAGAAAAATCGGGCGTTTCGGGTATTATAACCCGAAAGGGTGACGGTCTTAATGCGGTTGAGCCTTTTGAGGCAGATACCTTTATCATTGCCGGTATGGGCGGGGATTTGATTGCCCGGATTTTAGGGGCTTCACCATGGATTCGTGATGAAAAATATGACCTTATTTTACAGCCGATGACCGCCGTTGAGGATTTGAGGGAGTATCTGTGCCTTAATGGATTTGAAATTATTTTAGAGCAGGCGGTAAAAGCTCAAAATAGGATTTATACCGTAATGAAGGTGCGGTTTTCGGGCAAGGCTTTAGAAAGCAGTCCGTTGTTTTACTTTTTCGGCAAGCTTATTGATAATATCGGTGAGGACGAATTGGTTTACATAAACCGCAAAAGGCGGATTATAGGTGAATTGGCAGAACAAATAGTGGATATTGATTCACAAAAGGTCAAATATAACCGTTTGGTTGAGGCAATTGAGGAAATTGATAAGATTATAGGATAAATTATGGGAATTGACGGAATTTATTTATATCAACTGAAAAGTCAGCTCGCTGATGCACTTCGGGATGCTCGAGTCGATAAAATACACCAGCCTTCTAAGGAAGAGCTGGTGCTTCAGCTACGCTCGGCTTCGCTAGGCGGAAAGCGGCTGCTTATATCGGTAAGACCGTCGGCTCCGAGGATAAATTTCACCGAGGTATCTTATGAAAATCCTGCCGAGCCGCCGATGTTTTGTATGCTGATGCGAAAATATCTGTCAGGTGCAAGGTTTGTTTCGATTGAGGACAACGGCTTTGAGCGAATGGTTACCCTTGTATTTTCTTCGACTAATGAAATGGGTGACCGTTCTCAGGTCAAACTTATTGTTGAGCTTATCGGCAAGCAAACCAATATTATTTTGGTTGACGGTGACGGAAAAATTGTTGATTCACTTCGCCGTTCCGATATCGAGGCGTCAGGCAGGCTTATTCAACCGGGTGCTGTGTATACTTTGCCTGAAAAGCAGGAAAAGCTTAATATATTAACTGCTTCGGTAGGCGAAATTACTGAAAAAATTAAGCATTCAACCGAGTGTGTTTCCAAGGCACTTGTCGGTGCGGTTGACGGATTTTCACCGCTTATAGGACGTGAGATGTGCGTCAGAGCAGAAATTGATACTGATAAACCGGGTAATATGCTGACGGTATCGGAGCTTAAAGCCTTAGAGCAGACTTTAAATGAATTTCGTGACCGTTTTAATGATATTAAGCCGACGGCTTTGGTTGATAAAAAGGGCGTGCCGTTTGAATATTCGTATTGCGATATAGTGCAGTACGGTTTGTCTGCCGAGAAACATTATTTCAACAGTCTTTCCGAGCTTTTAGAGGCAGTTTATTCCGAGCGCGATAAAATGGAAAGAATCCGTATTTTCGGCAACGATTTGGTTAAGCTTATAAATACGCTTTTATCGAGAACAGCCAAGAAGCTGCTTATCCGTCAAAAGGAGCAGGAAAAGTGCAAGGACGGTGAAAAATGGCGTGTTTACGGCGAGCTTTTAAAGGCAAATCTTTATGCGGTTGAGCGAGGTGCTTCGTATGTCGAGGTGCAGAATTACTATGACCCCGAGCTTAAAAATGTGCGAATCCCCTTAAATGTCACTTTGTCACCTGCGCAAAATGCTCAAAGGTATTTTAAGGAATACAAGCGTTGCTGCAATGCTGCCGCAATGTTAGGCCAGCTGATTGACGACACACGGGAAGAATTAAGGTATCTCGAAAGCGTTGCTGATGAACTGAACCGCGCTATGACGGTCAGTGACCTTAATGAGATTAAGGCCGAATTGCAGACTGCCGGGTACTTGCGTGCTTCAAAGGACCGTAAAAAGCTGCCAAAGGCTGCGGCACCCTTGGAGTTTACTTCGCCTGACGGTTACCGAGTTTTGGTTGGTCGTAACAACCGTCAGAATGACGAGCTGACCTTAAGAATTGCCAATGATTATGATATGTGGTTTCATACTAAAAATATCCCCGGGTCACACGTAATTGTTTTTACTAACGGTGATGAGCTGCCTGACAGCACAATACTTTTTGCCGCTACGCTTGCGGCTAAGCATTCAAAGGCATCCGGCTCGTCCTCGGTGCCGGTCGATTACACACGTGTAAAATATGTTAAAAAGCCGTCGGGGGCTAAGCCGGGAATGGTGATTTATAAGACCAATCAAACGGTTTATGTTAGGTTCGACTACACCAAACAGAGGTGAAGAAATTTGAAAATAGGCATATCAAACGCCTGCCTTTATCCTATGGAAACAGAAAAATCGTTGGAACTTTTAGGGGAAAACGGAGTTTCAGTTACCGAAATTTTCTTTAACAGTCCGTCAGAGCTTAAGCCTGAATTTATTGCTGAATTGGATAAAATACGAAAGCATTACGGTATTGAAATCAGAACAATTCATCCTTGCGGGTCGGTGGGTGAGCCGTATTTTCTGTTTTCGGAATACGAGCGCCGTTATCGGGACACGTTTGAATTCTACAAGCAGTATTACTATGCTTGCGAGGTTTTAGGTGCTAAGGCGGTTGTACTTCATGGGGATAGTCTGCAGGGGCATATACCAATGGAGCAGTATGCCGAAAGGCTTATTGAAATGGACTGTGAGGCAAATAAATACGGTGCCGGCATTTGTCACGAAAATGTCAATCGGTACAGAGGTGCAACACCCGAGAATATCCTTAAGCTCAGACGTTTGACCGATGACCGCCTGAAGTTTACCTTTGACATAAAGCAGGCGGTGCGTGACGGTTGCGGTGTGGACGCGATGTATACTGCTATGCGGGGCAATATCGTAAATGTGCACATCAGTGACAATTCGCCCGAGGCGGATTGTATGCTTCCGGGCAAAGGTGATTTTGATTTCAGAAACCTTTTTCGAAGGCTTGAGGATGATAATTATGATGGTGCCTGCCTTGTAGAGGTTTACCGCTATGCTT
>CAJGBX010000032.1 GCA_904501685.1 Clostridiaceae bacterium | reverse complement strand
CCGAAGGCCCACCACATTTTTTTGAGTTAAATATAATATAGGGGCATAGCTCAGTTGGTAGAGCAGCGGTCTCCAAAACCGCGTGCCGAGGGTTCGAATCCTTCTACCCCTGCCAGAAAAGACAGATTCCGATAGGAATCTGTCTTTTTCAACAATGAACTAAAAAAGTATGCTACCAATTTTTGATAGCATACTTAAAAAATATTACTCGATATTATTTATAGTGTTTTCTGTTACAAAACTGTAAAAGTCCTCTTCAATTATATTTAATGAAGAAGTATAACGCATTTTTGTAACCGAAATGCAGTATTCCAAGTAGCTTTTCTTTTCATCCTCAGTTAAGCCTTCAGAGCCTTCAAGCCACTCAGTTTTGCCGTTTTGAGCATTGTACTTAACCTTATCTGTAATAAAGCTTTTATTATAAAGCATAGCAATCTTTATATTATTAGAAAATACATCAACACCGCCGAGAAGTCTTGAATCATATTCAAAACCGAATAAATTTAATACTGTAGGCAAAATATCAACATTAGAGCAATGAGCATCAACCTCAACTGTTTCGATTCCACTGCAGTACATGATACATGTTGATTTATATTTTTCAAAGTTTGTGTCTACCTTGTGACCGGCAAGTGAACTGTAGCTACTATCCGATAAATAGTAAGGATAGTGGTCACCTGCAAGAACAATCATAGTATTGTCAAGCTTGCCTGCTGCTTCAAGCTTTTCTAAAAGCAAGGTCATTGCCTTTTCAAGCTCATAATTTGCGGCAAGGTAATACTTTGCCATTTCATTTATCTTACGGTCACCCAAAAGCTCCTCAACTGTTTCAAGATTGCGAACTGCAATTGGGTTAGCATCAGAATATGGACCGTGTCCTGAAAAGGTCATATAATAAGCATGAAACTGTTCGTCATTGATATAGTCATCAATCGACTGTTGCATCATTTCAAAATCCGAGGACGGCCACGAGGTTGTAAACTTCATACCGCCTTGGCCACCCATAAATTTTAAGTTTTGATAGCCCAAATTTTTATGTGTCTTATCACGCTGATAATAGTATCCCCTAAAGTTATGGAAAGCATATGTTTTAGCACCGACACCGTTAAACATATTGGCTAATGAATAGCTCATAAGATTGTTTTTAGACTGGACAAAGCTTCCTGAAGCTGAGTTTGCATCGGCATCGCGTGAAACATCAGGCCAAAGACCTGTCAAAAGAGAAAATTCGCCATTGGTAGTTGTGTTCTTAAAGGAATTGTAATAATTTTTGAGTACAATTCCCCCGTTACTCATTTTATAAAGAGTTGGAGTTACAACCGGGTCTATAGCATAGCTTGAAAATCCTTCGGCACATATGTAAATGAGGTTATAATCTTTTAAAATACCGGTATATTCGTTTTTATTTGTGCCTTGAAGTGCTGCAAAATACTCACAAAGAGCCTTTTTACCTTTATCGTCGGTTGAATTCATAAGAGCTTCAAAATTTATTGACTCGATAATATTAGGAGAGGTATCTACACTAGGCTTTGTACTAACCTCTGTATCAATCGGAGGCTCAAGTGACGGCACATTTAATAAATTATCTTCAGTATCGTTACCGGTTCCCAAATATTTATGGCTCAGTTCTACCAATGAATTGGTTAAAACACCAAGTCGGTTTGATGCTGTATCAGTATCTATAAAAGCCGAAGTGTAGGCATATAACGGTGAAAAATCACCATTACCAAACGGAAATAGCATTAAAACCGCAAAAAACCATAAATAAACAACCTGAAAAAGTGAAAAAAGATGCATTTTCGGAGAAAATTTATCAAACAGCTTTTTCGGTGCAAAAATGGAATATACTACAGATAAAACAACCGGTACAAAGCATAAAGCTATCCAGCTAACCGAGTTTTTCAATGTATCCTTAAGTGCCCAACCGAAGTCACCGACAGCATCACCGCCCATACCGAGCATTGAAATAGAGAAAAGCGAGCCGAAAATACGGTAATATACAAGCTGACCTACATAATAAGCAAAAGGAATCAGCATAACAACGGGAGTAATTATACGGTTATATTTATTTTTAAACCAACCGCTTAAGGTTGCTAAAAGCATAGCCTCAGCCGGTAAAAACAGTAAAAAGAAAAGCGAAAAATCCTCAAAGCCAATTTGGGTACGTAATAAAAGTTCCCAATAAATCAAGGCTAAAAGGTATATACACGCATATTTAACTGTCTGTAAAAGCTGGCACTTAAAATCCTTATCCGGAATAAATCGTTTTACAAATGACGAAATATACTCTCTCATTAGCTACCTCTAAAAAATAATTTCTAGATATTATATCATAATCAATTACAAAAATCAACTTTTTTCGATTTTATACTAATTCTTCATAATACCAAAGGAGATAAGGCTTATACCCTATCTCCTTTTTAAGTTATATTTTTGGTTTTATTGCTTTATGATAATGCGCATAAGTGCAAGGAGGCTTATTTCCCAACACCTTAGCCTCGGTCACCTTGCCGACAAAAAGTATATGACTGCCAAGGTCCTTTGAATGCTCAACCTCGCACGAAAAGAAGGCGTTGGTATTCTCAGTGATATACTTAATTCCGTTGCAAGCAGTATCACAAGAGGTAAAGCCTTCGAATTTATCAACTTCCCTACCCGATTGCATACCGAAATGACGTATTGTTTCAAAAGGCACATCCTCAGTCAAAACAGATACATTGAACTTACCGGTTTTCTCAATTATTTCACGTGTGAAATTACCCTTTTGAACCGAAACGGCAATTCTTGTCGGGTCACTGGCCACCTGAATGGCTGTATTTGTAATACAACCGTTATCCTTATCGCCTTTTGAGGTCAGCACAAATAAACCGTAGGTTAAATTATAGGTTGCTTTAAGGTCAATTTCGGGTTTCTTTCGATTAGCGAAAGTAGCGGTTTAAGAGCCCCTCAAACGCTCTGCCGTGACGAGCCTCGTCCTTGGCCATTTCGTGAACTGTATCGTGGATAGCATCCAAGTTATTCTGCTTTGCCATTTTAGCAAGCTCAAACTTACCGGCGCAAGCACCGTTTTCGGCAGCTACACGCATTTCAAGATTCTTTTCGGTAGAATCGGTAACAACCTCACCTAACATCTCGGCAAACTTAGCTGCATGCTCAGCCTCCTCAAAGGCTGCCTTTTCCCAATAAAGACCGATTTCAGGATAACCCTCACGGTGAGCAACTCTAGCCATTGCGAGATACATACCAACCTCGGTGCACTCACCCATAAAGTTAGCACGAAGGCCCTCAATAATTTCCTCAGGCACATCCTTAGTAATATTTACGACATGCTCGGTAGCCCAAGCAGTTTTCTCATCTTCTTTGAGTTCAACAAACTTTTCAGCAGGTTGCTTACATAAAGGGCACTGAGCCGGAGGATTCTCGCCTTCTACAATTTCGCCGCAAACTGTACATTTCCACTTTTTCATATTTTTATCTCCTTATTTAAATTTAAATTAGCGGTTTTAAACCACGAGGATATTTTATCATAACTTATTTCATTTTTCAAGTTAAACTTAGAATTTAATACCTTGTTCATAAGTGATTTTCAGATAAAAGAAAAAAGTGTTTCATTTTCGAAACACTTTTTTAACGTTAAATTAAAGTATTATACAAATCAAACCACTGCAGCCTTCGTTAATAACTCGCTCTAAAGTTTCCTGCAGACGTCCTCTTGCATCGTGCGGCATACGTGCCAGCTTGGTGTGTAAACCCTCGTTTACGAGCTCGTGCAAGGATTTTCCAAATATATTGGAATCCCAGATTTTAGTCGGTTCCTCTTCAAATTCGTTAAGCAGATACATTACCAGATCCTCCGACTGCTTTTCTGAGCCTACAATGGGACTTACCTCGGTTGTAATATTAGCCTTCATCATATGAATTGACGGAGCCGAAGCACGAAGTCTTACGCCATAGCGTCCACCCTGCTTTACGATTTCAGGCTCCTCTAAGGTCAGCTCGTCAATTTCGGGCATAACAATTCCATAGCCTGTAGCCTCAACCTCGTCAAGTGCATTTTTAAATCGGTAATACTCCTTTTTAATATTCGAAAACTCAATAATTTCTTTCATCAGCTGCTGTTCGTTGTTTATATCTACACCGGTTGATTCCTTTAAAACCATATAGAAAAGTTGATTGTCAATATCGGCTTTTACTACACCGCTACCTGAACCCAACTCAACCGTATCAACCGAGCAATAGGTCATATTATCACATTTCGAAAGCCTCTTAGTAAAGGTTTTTATATCTGAAACTTTACATACATCGGTTGCCGACTGTAATACAGAATTATAAATACTTTTCTGCAGCCAATGGTTAGAATCAAGTGCAGTTATCCACATAGGCAGCTTAATTTTAATTTCTTTTACGGGAAATTCATAAAGAATTTCGGACATTATTTCCAAAATATCGGCTTCGGTCAGTTCAAGACAATTAATCGGTTTTACCGAAACATCATATTTATCGGCAATTTCTCTTGCACATTCTATAGCAGAGTCAGAATTTGGATACATACTGTTCATTAGTACCACAAACGGCTTATTTATTGACTTAAGCTCTGAAATAACACGTTCCTCAGCCTCAGAATATTCATTTCTTGAAATATCACTTATACTGCCGTCGGTAGTAATCACAAGACCTATCGTTGAATGTTCGGTAATTACCTTTTTAGTACCGTATTCGGCCGCCATATTAAACGGGACCGGGTCCTCAAACCAAGGTGTTCTTACCATTCTGGGATTATCATCCTCGATATAACCTAATGAGCTTGGAACAATATATCCAACACAGTCAATCAGCCGGACATTCATTTTAACCGAATCATCAACACTGATTTCTACCCCTTTTTCAGGTACAAACTTGGGCTCGGTTGTCATTATGGTTCTTCCGCCTGCCGATTGAGGTAGCTCATCTGTTGCCCTTTCTCGCGAATATTCACTATCAATATTTGGAATCACAAGTGTGTCCATAAATTTTTTGATAAATGTTGATTTGCCTGTACGTACCGGACCTACAACACCGATATAAATATCACCGCCTGTACGTTTTGCTATATCGTTATAAAGATTTGAGCTTGTCATAAACATTCCTCCGCATTTTGTTTTAGCTTTGCTAATGTTTATGATAAGCTCATCAAAAATATACCATATTTAATTTATACGCCATCAAGATTAAATAAAGGTATGAACTCCTCACTTGAGCTTGTAAGCTCTTGGGTGAAGATTGTATCTATTTTAGAATCCGCCGCAAAATCCAATACCTTTTTATATTCACGTGGTGTAATTTTGCGATTGATTTCGCTGCAATCGGTTAAATTTCCAGAAGGTGTAAACTGACTCATTAAGCTTAAAAAACTCCAAGGAACGCTATTTTCGACCCATTTAATTACCTCAATCGCGTCATTAGTACCCTGTGGCATAATAAGGTGTCGTATAATTAAGCCTTTTTGCATAATTCCATCTTGGTCTATAATGTTTTCCTTTATCAATTCAGCACACTTCAAAATCGCTTTTTCGGCAATCTTAGGATAATTTTCAGCCTTTGAATATTTTTTTGAGCGTTCATTTGAACGGTATTTATAGTCCATTAAGAAAATATCAACAAACCTTGAAGCGCGTACAATTTGCTCTTCAGAATCATATCCGCCTGAATTATAAACTATCGGAATATTAGGTTTGTAAATTTTAAAGGCTTTTTCTATTGCATCGATATAATGTGTTGGGTTAACGAGATTTATATTGTGAGCACCATTTGATTCTAATTCCCGAAAAATTTCCGCCAAACGTTCTACAGTAATTATTTTACCGTAATTTTTATGTGAAATTTCATAATTTTGGCAAAAAACGCAGCCTAAAGAACAACCGCTGAAAAATATAGTTCCAGAGCCGTTGGTTCCACTTATCGGCGGCTCCTCCCAATAGTGAAGACCTGCACGTGCAACAATCGGCATTTCAGGCATCCTACAGTATCCGTTACCTTTATTGTTGGTACGCTCGGCATTACAATGTCTCGGACACAAATTACAAACCACACAACTCACCCCATAAGCTAATTATATCTTCATCTTATATTAATTTCAAGTACATTCCGTATGCGGCTTAACGGCTTTACTGCATCTGTGCCATAACACAAAAGAAATGTAGCATTTGGTATAAGCATTGCAGAATTAAGCAAATCAGTTACAATCCACGCAAAATCATCACTGATTAATAATGATATAGGAACGTACAAGACAAAAAGGAAAATATAAATTCTTTTAATGATTAAACTGTCTGCCAAAAATTCAATAGCCTTAATTCCATAAAATGACCAACCGATTATAGAGGCAAAAGCAAAGCAGCAGGCTGAAATTGAGAGTGCTTTAATTCCAAAACCTCCAAATGTATTTTCAAAAATACTGCAAATAAGCTCAAACGGGTCATTTAAAAATCCGCTTAAATAAATCGGTGAAGAAAGTACTGCCAAGGCAGTTAGCATACAAACTATTACTGTGTCAACAAACACCTCAACTATGCCCCAACAGCCTTGAGTAAACGGATCGGCATTTTCAGCACAAGCGTGAGCTATCGGTGAACTACCCATTCCTGCCTCATGGGTAAAAAGTCCTTTCATTATTCCGACTCTAATAGCATTTGATATTACTGCTCCGCTAAAGCCTCCGACTATTGGCTTGAATCCAATGACACTGCTAAAAATCGAATAAAAAGCATTTAGAACATTCTTTACATTGCCAGATATAATTATTAATAATGCTCCTACATAAAAGAACGACATCAAAGGAACAAAAACAGCCGAAAAATTTTGGTACAAACGGTCTTTTCCTAAAATTATAATCAGCAAAAGCGGTACTATCAGCAATGTTACAAAAAGTGGTTTGATTCTAAATCCGATTTCAGCAAAACGATAAATTGATTTAGATTGAATTATATTACCGGCAGTAAAAGAGGCCAAAATACATACAAAAGCAAATAAACTTCCGAATTTTTTATAAACGCCCTTTAATTTGTTATAAAATACATACATCGGACCGCCAGAAGTACGGTTATTTGCCCTTGCATCCTCAACTGAAATATAAGTTTCAGCAAACTTAATTATCATACCGGCAAAACCTGATACTAACATCCAAAAAACAGCACCGGCTCCGCCAATAATCACCGCTTGAGTAACTCCTATTATATTTCCGATACCGATGGTACTGCCTAAAGCTAAAGCCATTGCCTTAAAGCCTTTTAAATCGTTACTTTTTATTAGTTTTTTAAAAGTTACTTTAAAAACAGTGCCTAAGTGTTTGAACTGAAAAAAGCCTGACTTAACAGTTAAAATAACACCATTAAGTAGCAATAGCAATGCACAGAAAAATGCTAATATTCCCATAAAAAAATCACCTGTACATTTATATTAAAAAGTACAGATGATTATTTATAATTTAATTTACTTGAGTAGTACCCGATTTATCCTTCTCAAGCTTTACCGGAACTGCCTGAATCGGTGCAGTATTATGTTTTACGACGACCTTATCATAATACTTCTTAAAGGTTACACGACCTATGAATTTATAACTACAGAATTTACAAAAGAATTCCGCCTTAAAACTATGACTACGGAACGCCCAAGGTGTCATTCTTTTGGCATCTCGTCCGCATTTTTCACACTTGAACTCCATTTTTTTCTTATTTATAAGAGGACTGTTCAAATCACGTATAATGTATGCCTTAAAGGTAAGCCGTGTATAATAATCAGATTCCCTTGTGTCAATAACATACGAAAGTAAGCGCTCTTTATTATAAACCTTGCGAAGCATTTCAGTGCACAAAAGACTGTCATCAAGTGCACGGTGTAAATCAATTCCATCAATAGGAATACCAAGCATTAAGGCGGCATTTGAAACCGATACCTGAGAGGAAATATTGTGCCCGAGTGTAATCATTTCGTTTTGAACATACTTTTGCAAGTCCAAATATTTACCGATAATCGGCACTGTGTTTATTCTTCGGCGAAGTCTAAAGTTTTCCAATAAAACATATAAATCGGAATTACTCCAGGTCATAGTAACAGCATCCTCGCCTGCCCAATCACTGTAAAGAGAGACAGCTTGCTCAAAGCTCATACCGTCTTTTAGCATTTCCTCAGTTGTAATATTAGTCAACCGCTGAAAACGGCTGCTGAGTTTCTTGGTAAAGGTAGACTTAATTAAAACTGAAAATCGTGAAATTTCCTTTAAATTTTCGTCCAACTTAACTGCACCAATCTCAATCAACTCATTAATACACTTGCCGTTAATCTTGCAGTATGGCGTATGCCATTCATTGTCAAGTATAATGAATTCCATTATTGCTTTCTCATTCTGCTTTCGTATTTCATTCTGGTTTCCTTGTCTAAGATTTTCTTTCTTAAACGGATTGAAGTCGGAGTAATCTCAACAAGCTCATCGGATTTAATAAACTCTAAGGACTGCTCAAGACTCATAATAGACGGAGGAGTCAGCTTTAACGCATCATCCGAGCCAGCGGCACGCATATTTGTGGCGGCCTTTTTCTTACAAACATTACAAACAATATCCTCGTTTTTCGGGTTTTCACCGATAATCATACCCTCGTAAACCGGTACACCGGGTCCGATGAACAGTTTACCACGGGACTGAGTATTAAAGAGCCCATAGCCTGTAGATTCTCCCGATTCGTGGACAATAATTGAACCGGTAAGACGGTTTTCAATATCACCCTTGTATTCCTCATAGCCATGGAAAATATGGTTCATAATACCGTTACCGTTTGTATCGGTCATAAACTGTGAACGGTATCCGATAAGTCCGCGTGCAGGAATAAGGAATTCCAAATGGCTAAGACCGGTTTCACGTGTACCCATATTCTGCAATTCAGCATGACGGGTACCCAATCGCTCCATAACCGAGCCGACGTATTGCTCGGGAACCTCAATCATAAGCAACTCAATAGGCTCCAATTTTTTACCGTTAGCATCATACTTATAAATAACCTCAGGCGGTGAAACCTGAAATTCATAACCCTGACGACGCATTGTTTCTATCAGGATTGACAAATGAAGCTCACCACGACCTGAAACCTTAAATGTATCGGCAGAGTCAGTTTCCTCAACACGCATACTAACATTTGTTTCAACCTCTTTAAAAAGACGGTCACGGATATTTCTTGAGGTAACAAATTTACCTTCTTTGCCTGCAAAGGGAGAATTGTTAACCATAAAGTTCATAGACAAGGTGGGCTCATCAATCTTAATAAACGGCAATGGTTCAATATGCTCAGGGTCACATACTGTTTCACCGATATTAAGGTCGGCAATACCGGCAACCGATACCAGCTCACCGAATTTTACCTCTTCTACCTCGACACGTCGCAAGCCCTCGAAAAGGAAAAGCTTGGTAATTTTAACCTTTTTATTAGTACCGTCCTCACGGCAAAGTGCAACATTTTGACCAACCTTGATACTTCCGCGTTCTACACGGCCAACACCGATACGACCGATATAATCATCATAATCAATATTGGAAAAAAGAACCTGTGTCGGACCGTTAATTTCACCCTCAGGTGCCGGAACCTCGTTTACAATTGCATCGTAAATAGGCTTTAAGTCGGTACCTTTAACATCGGGGCTTAAGGATGCATAGCCATCACGTCCCGAAGCAAACAGAACAGGAAATTCAATTTGATCATCATCGGCTCCAAGCTCAATAAACAAATCCAAGACCTCATCAACAACCTCATAAGGTCTAGCCATCGGTCGGTCAATTTTATTGACAACAACTATTGCTTTTTTACCAAGTCCAAGAGCTTTTTTCAAAACAAAGCGAGTTTGCGGCATACAGCCTTCAAAAGCGTCAACAAGCAAAATAACACCGTCAACCATCATTAAAATACGCTCAACTTCACCGCCGAAATCAGCGTGACCCGGAGTGTCAACGATATTGATTTTGATATCACCATACATAACACTGGTGTTTTTGGAAAGAATGGTAATTCCACGCTCACGCTCAAGGTCACCCGAGTCCATAACACGCTCGGCAACCTGTTCATTAGAGCGGAAGGTTCCGCTCTGTTTGAGCAGCTGGTCAACCAAGGTTGTCTTACCGTGGTCAACGTGAGCAATTATTGCTACATTTCTGATATTTTCTGCTTTTGGCATAATTTCAACTTCCCTTTTAATTTGGAATTAATTTCACAACAAAACATTATAACAGATAATCAATATATTAACAAGGCATATTTTAGAGAATTTTCCCTAAAATATGCCTTTTTCTTTATAAAATTCTACAAATGTTGGAATTTGGTCAAACGCCTCTCAATCTGAAGCATTGCATCGGTCAATTTTATTAAACCATCATTTAAAATACAATTTCATCGTTAAGCTGTAATGAATAAATAATACATTCATTAACCTCAACCGAGAATATTTCACTTATTGCATCCTTATAAATTTCAAGCTGCTCAGAATAGCGTTCCTTTAAGGTTGACATATCGTTAACGTTATCGGTTTTAAAATCCACAATAACTGCTTTACCGTCCTCAAAGAAAATGCAATCGGCAATACCCTGAATTATAGTTTTACTGCCGTTATAGGGATACTCTAGCATAAACTTGTATTCACGCATTAATTTATCAGCAGTTTTTAAACGGTGATATAGTTTACCTTTGAAGAAATCTTCTAATGCAGTGATATTAATGCTTTCATATTCAAGAACACTTAAAAATTCATACTCATAAAGCCGTTCTAATTCTTTTGATAAGTCATTCTCCGCCGATTGAAAATCAATATACTGCATAACCTTATGCATTGCTGTTCCCCGCTCGGCAGGAGTAAGGCCTGCTTTAGACATAAATCTCGGACGTCTTTTAAAAGCAAAGGCAGACTTTTCACCGTGAACAAGGCTTGTAACGGCCATTTTTGACGGTATTTCTGTCTCACTTTGGTAAGGATATTTAAAGCCAAAACGTTCATTAACAAGATTTATAATTTCAGGGTTTGGTAGAATTTTAGATTCAGTTTCAACTTCGTTTTCAACAATAATTTCATCCAAATCAAAGCATTCCCTAAAATAAAGCTTAAAATCACCGCAACCGTCAGCACCAATCGGTAAAACATCGGCTATACTGCCTAATTTATCGCCGCTTTTCTGTAAAAGAGCCGCCGACAAAATCATACTTTTAAAGCTTAAAGCAGATAACACTGCTTTACTCGGCACTAAGCCTGTAGCATCGGCATTTAGTCCAAGGTCAGCCGCTGCCGAAACAATATCATTTCTGCAATCAGTGGATGTGATTGAAAGCATAACCCGTTCCTCAGCACGAGTTAAAGCAACATATAGCAGCCTTAATTCCTCAGAAATCAGCTTATCGGACTGAATAATCCTCAAGGCCTTTCTTGTTGATGTTTCGTATTTAACCTTATCACAAACGATATTTATACCCAAACCATGAGATTTGCTGATTATCATTTTATCGTTCAAGTCGGTTTTATTAAATTCACTACCAAGACCGGCAACGATACAAATCGGGAACTGCAGACCCTTTGAGCCATGAAAGCTCATAATTTTTACAGCATTTCCACTGTTCAACGTTGTTTTTTCTGAGGCGAGGTTTTCCTTTGCCAAGCGTTCAAAATAGGCAATAAATCCTGACAAACTACCGTATCCTTTTTCAGTGTAATCATCGGCAATTGATTTTAATAGCATTAAATTCGAACGGCATTCCTCACCGTTTTTACCTGCACTCATTATTTCAACAAGATGTGTAACACTGAAAACTATATTTATAAACTTAGAAATTGGTTGAGAAACTGCTAAAAAGCCTAAGGAGTTAAGTGTTTCTAAAAAGAATTCACACTTTGGGTTTCCGTTTTCAAAAGCCAAAAGAACATTAGCATAAAGAGACGGTTTCTTATATTTAATTTTCAAATCAGCAATTTCATCAAAGGTAAAACCGAAAGCTACAGAGGTTAGTGATGACAGTAATGCAATATCGTCACTTGGATTATCAATAACCTTCAATATAGAAATTGCAGTTAAAACTTCAGCAGAATTATAAAAATCACCGACATTATAAGAAAGAGGAATACCGCGTTTTTTAAGCGCATCGGTATAATAGGTCACCTTTGAACCAGGAGAACGAAGTAAAATTGCGAAATCACTGTACTTGGCTTTTCTTAAACCACTTTCACCGTCACGTAAAAACGGCTCTTCTGCCATAGTTTTAACTATGTAATCAGCAACTACCTCTGCATCTGTTTCGTTTTTGAGCTTTTGTGGGCAATTGTTAAGACAGATTTCAGCGGCAATAGTATTATTTTCCGGATACTTAGCCCTTGCAACCAGCCTCTCCTCGTCATCATAATCAAGTCCCGAGGTCTTTTTCTGCATTAAAGCACCGCAAATGCCATTAACAAAATCACATATACCCTTTCGGCTTCTGAAATTAGCACTTAAAATAACCTTACTCGGTGAAGCTTCACCGTCAAAGAATTGAAAGGAATTTTTATACTTTAAAAAATTATCGGGACTGGCATTTCTGAAGCCATAGATGCTTTGCTTTACATCACCGACTAAAAATAAGTGCTTACCGCTATCTGAAACTGCATAAAACAAAGCATCCTGAAGGTCGTTGTTATCCTGATATTCGTCAACCAGAACCTCATCATACTGTTGACATATTTCCTTAGAAAGTTCTGACGGCAGAAGCTCACCGTCTTTTTCGGTACATAAGAGTTTTAATGCGAGCTGCTCAACATGACCAAAGGATAAAATGTTATTTTGAATCAGTAAGTTATAATATTCTTCCGAATATTCACGAACAAGACCTATAAGAATCTTGATTTGCTTTTCTGCAAGCTTAAGCTGTTCAATAAAATGTACTTCGGTTCCTTGTAAATTAGACTTTATAGAATCTACAGATTTCTTGCATTTTTCCTTAATAGCCTTAACCTTTAAGTACAATTCTTGATTTGACCATTGTTTTTGCTGAGGTGTATATGGCGTTTTATAGTTGCAGGATAATTCGTAAAGTCTATCCCATTCCTT
>CAJGBX010000031.1 GCA_904501685.1 Clostridiaceae bacterium | reverse complement strand
ATGCACGAGCGCCGGAACGAACGGAAACGAGAAGCGGATTCTCAAGATCACCGAACTTTTTGCCGGTAACTTCTTCCATCTTTACAATGTAATCCATGATCTCAGCCATGATAGCGTCGTTAATCTGACGACCGTCCTCATAATACTGAGTGCAGGCTTCAGTAGAAATAGTGAAGCCCTGAGGTACAGGAAGACCGATGTTGGTCATCTCTGCGAGGTTAGCTCCCTTACCGCCGAGAATTTCACGCATATTAGCGTTACCCTCGGAGAAGAGATAGCAATACTTGTTTGCCATGATTATTCCTCCTAAATAAATATTAAACATCTTCAAACAGCGTTTTAAACGCCTGCCGTCCAAAAAAAGGACAGACTACTCCAACTTTTTTGAAGTATCCGACCTATTATAACAGTTTTTAACAAAAAAATAAAGAGGTAAATTCAATTTTTTCAAAAATTTCCTCTTTTTACAATAAAATATATTGAATTTATGTTAATTTTGGGAATATATGATAATTCAACATTAAATTATAAGTAAAATCCGACTCACCCAACTAAAACAGGCGGCAGGTAATCAGCCTGCCGCCCTCGCTTTGAAATCCGTCACTTAAAATTTGAGCTTAAAATGCATTTCCTAATTTAAATATTACATCTACATTAACATTTAAAGCAGAAAGCGTTGCGCTATACGAAATACTGCCGGCTTTTATACCGATAATTGTATATTTCGGTAAAATATCCGACATTGCAGTGATTGTAGCGTCAACCAACTGATTGCACCTCATACCGGTCATGGTTTTCGGCACGCAAATTGACATTCTCATTGTCAATATAACCGGTGAATTATTGTTTGAAACATTGTTAACATCCTCAATTCCGCTTTCAACCTTTATTGCGTTAACGCCAACCGAAATCATAGGTTCTCTGAGCGGTAAATCCTGCATTTCATCAGGAAACTCAGGCATAACCTTCACGCCTGAAATATTTGACATTAAAGCATTGCAAACATCCAAAATCAACGGACTACAGTTCATCATATTCACCGTCCTTAATTCTCAAGGTCAAAACCGCCCAAATATACTGCGTTTTACCCTCAATCACAATTCGGTCGGCACGCGAAACATTATAGCTTCGGTCGGCCGTTTTGATTGTTGTATGTCGCTCAACGCCGACAAAATCGGCTTCGGGAGGTCCAAGATATAAAAAACACTCACTGTCCTTAAAACCCAATTGATTGCGTTCTTGTTCTAAATAAAGCTTATTTTTATACCGCATCGGCTGAATGAGCGAATCTATCACCCGATTTTCGCCATTAATTGACACCGTAACCGGCTCGCCGATTGCTTTAAGCATAGCTAAGACCTTTTCGGAAAAGCTCATACGCTACACCTCGGTTCCAATAAATGCAAATCGCTTGGGCTTCAGATACGGCTCAATAGCTTTTATCGCATCCTTCATCAGCTTTTCGGCAAAGCTGACCGTCTTTTCGGAATTATCGGTAACAGTTATATCACCGGCCTTAATCGAGTCATTTTCACCTGAGCTTTTAAGGGTAAACCGGTAAAATGCTATTGTAGCTGCCGCATAGCAAAGCTCGGTGCTGTGAGCAGCAGGCTCCTTTTTTTGGTCAAGCCAGCTATTAACTGTTTCGGCGGCGGTACGGCAAAAAAGACGCCCGTCAGCCGAAGTGACCTTGCCTACCAACTGCTCAAAGCCTTCAACCACACGGTCAATACTAACCTTATATTCCATAAACTTAACCGATATTCAGAACAGCCGAAGCGTCCTTGAAAATCTTGGCAAAGCCTGCGGTAGTAGTGATAACTGCACGCTCAAGCTGACGGTCGATAAGCTTATCGTAGTCAACATTAACATCGGATGCAACAACCATTTCAAGTGCACAGCCTGCATCAAGACCGATAATCTTTCCGTCGGCAACCGAGTTGGAACGCAAAAGCTTAGCGCCCAAAGGATTACCGGGGTTACCGGTGCCCTGGAAATTAATGCCGGTTAACGGATTCTTAAACTCGTCGAGGCTCATAACCTTGAGCATTGTAGCCGGTGACATTACAAGACGGTTAAGGCTATACGGGTCGAGCTTATTGTAAAGGCTCAGAAGGTCGGCATAGGTCAAGGTGCCTGCAGAAGCACAATTGATAACCTCGGCGGCATTTTCGTTACCGTCACCGTTAATCAATACGTTAACAGCATCGGCAAACTGACTTCTGGCAATGTGTGCACCGATTTGGCGAAGTGTTACCGAGAAAAGGTCGATTTTCTGGAACTTCAAGGCTTCATAAGAAGCAACCAACATTCTGCCGCGTTTGTGAAGGGTTACAAGATTTTCCTGAGTGCGAACGGTGGTTTCAGGAATCTCGTCACCCTCATCAACATCGACCAAAGACTTTTCTTCATCGGTCGGAACCGATGCAATTGTACGGTAGTCAAGACTGTTAATGTGTGTAGTGGTTGCTACGATAGAGGGCAGCATATCTGCCTCCTCGATACCCTGCTTAACGGCACGGGATACATACTCAGGGAAAAGTGCCGCAGACTGTGTAGTAGCAAAAAACTTGCGTACACTGTCACTGCCTGCACCGGCGACCTTAATATCAAAACGCTTTAACTGTCTGCCGAAGGCATCAAGGCCCTCATACTCGGTACCCTGATAGTTAGCACTGGGGTCAAGCTCCTCCAAAATATCAGAAAAGCTTTTATCGGGATGGGTATACATACCCTTTTCAAGTGTAATGTTATCAAAACTCATAAAAATTCTCCTTTAAATTAAACTATAAAATAACTGTTTTTCTTGTTTTGTTTAGATATGGTGCCGCTTAACTGCAGCTCTGCCTTTTCGTGAAGAGTCTTACCCTCACTGTAAAGCTTAAACAACTCCTCAGGCGAAAGCTTGGACAGTGCCTTTAAAAACACCTCTGCCGCCGTTTCGGATTCAGGATTTACAAACATTTTCACAATGTCAGACTTTTTACGCTGTAAAAATTCACCTGCTGCCAAAGCAACCTCCTTGAGCTCGCAAAATTCCTTTGAAATTCGCTCGGCTTCCTCTACGGTAACGGTAATTTCACCGTCGGTAACTGATTTTTGCAATTCGAAAAATTCTATTTTTTTGCCGTCAAAGGCCTTTACAACACCTGCCGCAGGCTGAGCCGGAACGGCTACAAAAGACCATTCGTAAGCATCGGCAGGGTCGGATAAATCAAAATAGCAAAGTGTTTTAGCACCGTTTTTACGGTAAGTTTTGCCCTTTTTATGCTGACATGCCCCTAAAGGCTGACCGCAAACCGAACAGACCGACGATTTCATAGAGCAGCCAACACTGACCTCCTTTTTAATCCCCGATTCAATAGCCAGAATCAGCTCGTCCGAGGCTGCCGATTTCGGCATATAGGCACGTGCGAAAAGCTGCTTATAGGGTTCACCCAAACGGTTTTTTTGACCTTCGACCGACTTTACCTCGGTGTAAAATACCCTTGCACACTGATTACCCGCCTTATGAGAATGGTCAAAAATACCTGTTTTACCCAAGAAAAGCTTGCTCAAACCCTCTAAAGCAGAATCGGTAAAGCGTTCAAAATCTCGGTCTATCTCGTTATCGCAAAGCACAACCGAAAAGGCATAAAGCTCATCCGCCTTAAAGTCCCTGCGGGTATATTTGTTGATTTCCTTGATTTCGTCTTCATTCGGAATACCGAAATCACTTAAATTTCCGTTTTTCATCTATTTCACCTCTTCCCTTTCCAAGGCCTCGGCCTGAGCGCGAAGTAACCGTGCCCTCGCTTGGTCTACCTCATCCTGAAGGGTTATTTCACTCCAAACAACTCTAAAATCCGAGGTATATCCCTCCTGCCTTAAAAAGCCTCTGCAAATTTTTTCAATAATAGGTGTTAAAATGTTGCGGTAGTACCAAAGCTCGCTTGTCAAAATATCGGCCTGCTGAGTTGACATCCGTTCGGTGGTTGACCACGAAAGTCCCAACATAAAGGGCGGAAGCCCAAGCTTTGCCACAATCTGCTCGAGCATTTGGCGCACGGGAATTTCACTGTCGATAATCTGGTTGTCAGCACCGATAACCTTAATATCGACATCACCTACCGCAACAAAATCACGGACACCGTCCTTACTGCTCATCGCCGCCGACCATTCACGTGCTATTTCCATAGCTCTGTCAGCACCGAATGCGGCGTCACTTTCGTTTTGGGGACGGTAGGTTACGGCATAGCGAAGATTTCCAAGCCGTTCAAAATTAGTACCGATGCTGTCGTAAATCTTGAGTAAAATCCCGGTTACAAACGGCAGTCCGTCTAAAATCGAATGTCCTAAAGGACTGTTAGAGGTAGGATTTGCCGCCGCCATTAAAATGCGTTCCATATGCTTTACGGGAACCGATTTACCGCCTGCAGCCTTTACGGCAATTTGGCATTGAAACGGATTATCACCGGTGACAATTTCCAAGCCGTTCAGCGGTGCATTGTAAAGTCCTGCAATACGGCCCGATTGAGTGCAGGCTATTTCACCTACCGCAGTACCGTACATCAAAAGACTGTCCAAAAAGCTTCCAATAAAGCTCGCAATACCTCGGTTGCAGGCACCGGTCGGCACATTCTTCAAAAAGTGTTCAAGCTCGGTTGAGGCTGACATACTGTCACATTCTACTGTAAAATCACCCACTAAACGGATGATTTTTTCAATAGCCGCACCGACCACCGGCACCGCCTCACGAATAGCATCAAACACATCAAATTCAAGACGTGACAAGGACCTTTTTCGGTCCAACACCGAAAACGGATGCTTTGACTCACGAGCCGTTTCGACCAAGGTCGCAGTCTTTACCGTTTTTTCATTATTCGGTTTCAAATTTGTACCCATTGTTTTCCTTTCCGAAGCCTATCGGCTTCTTTTTGCGGCAACTGCAACGCTTGTCGGTATAGCTTTGAACATAACGGTTGAAACAAAGTACCGAATATCGTCCATAGCGTGGTCGTTTTCCTTTATAGGACAGTCACGCAAAGCACCCTCGTCCCAACGGTAAAGTGAAAACTCACGCACCGTATCATCACAGCCATGGCAAATTTTGATTTTCCCCTCTCTTAAAACATCCGACACCCGACGGATTCCGTCGAGCACATCGTTTTTGGCCGGGATAACCTGAAACTCGCCCTTACGCCTGATGAGTGTAATAAAGGATGCCGCAGAGGGGTCACATATAATGGCAGTTACAGGAAGTCCGTCAGCTAATTTTTGAAGCTCCCGGTAATACTCCTCGTCAGTTTTTTGTGCGCCCTCACGCCGAGATGCCCAGTAATACTCGCGAAGCCTGTACCACACGCCGTCAAAGAACCCCCAAAGTCCGAACGATGCCGGATTTACGGTGCCGTAGTCACAAGAAATATAATATCTTGTACACTGCTTTGGGCAGTCGGCCATACACCTGCTTGAAAACATCGGGTAAACTATACCGTCAGCCGCCACCCAACGTCCCTTTACAAAGCGTTCGTAAAAGGCACCCGAGTACATATTTTCATACCTCTCGAGCATTTCGCGGGATAAAGACGGATTCTCGCTCATTGTGAAATGGAGATATAAAGCATTTTTCTGGTCGGCCTTTTTTATCCATTCGTTATAAAACCAATGAGACGGATTTGACGGATTACAGTTAAACCAAAACTTCGAGCCTTCAACAGAACAGCGTGCCAACGCCTGCTCGACAAATGAGCGTGGCATTAACGCCACCTCGTCGAACATAACACCGGAAAGCGTCATACCCTGGATAAGTGCGGCAGAGGCTTCATCCTTACCGCCGAATATCCAAAAGGTGTTTTCTCTGCCGTTCATTTCCACAGTTAATTTATTTTGCGACATCTTGTATCGGCACCTGACACCCAAACCCTCTAAAATAGGCAAATAGGGTGTTATAAGGTTACGCCGAACCGATGACTGCGTGCGTCCGCAGATGGCAAATGACGCATTTTGGAAGCTGCATCCCGCCCAAGTTATAAAGGAAACGAACATACAAAGTGACTTTCCGCTTCTTACGGCTCCGTCGCATATTACAGCATCTTTAGTCCGGTAAGGACTGTCAGGCCCCCACCAGCAAAGCGTTGCCAGTTGTTTTTTTGAAAAGGGCTTAAACTTCATCACTGTCACTCCAACCGCCGCTTATTGCCGATGCGCCCTTGAAAATCGCATCAACAAGACCAAAGCTTTCATTTTCGGTTGAACCTTCGTTTGTCGAAAGTAAAGCCTCCAATGCCTTAATACGGTCGTAAAACTTAATTTCGGTTCCCTTATCGGTACGCTTGATTTCGGAAACCGAGTACAAATCAAGCGACTCGATATCCAAAGGCTCGTCGCTTAAAATCAGGCGGACTGCATCGGCTATTGAGCCGAAAGCAAGCCGCTTTAAGCCGTCAACCGCCGAGGAATTGCCCTTACCGGCCGCCGTCAGCCGCTCGATTTCGGCTTTAACCGAAGCCTTGTCAAGAAGCCTTAAGCCTGATCTTTCTGGAAAGGCAAAGCCTGCTCTTGCGGCCGCCTCCCGACCGTTGCGGCAAGCGGCAAAGTACCTGCAAAATTCATTTTCACGTTTTGTGAGTGACATAAAATACAACCCCTTTCAACTAAGGTGATAAAATCACGCTTTGTTGCCTAATTTCATACAACAACAGTACAACTTTTTAAAAAAATTATAATTTCGGTAAATTTAATGCACTTCCTCTCATATAAATTAAGCAAGGAAAATGAAAAAGCCGACCAAAGGCTATTGGTCGGAATTAAGAGAGGTAACACAAAAATGCAAAGATATTTTATGCCTGAAGGCCGTTTGTTTTCAACCGTAAGCAACCGACGTACACTGTCCTCAAAGACAAACCTCGAAGCCGCCGCCGAAAGAGGTGAAATTATCGAAGGCCTGGCCTTAAATTGCGACACTGCACACAATCTGACAGTTGATTTAGGATGTATGAAAGGTATTATTCCGCGACTTGAGGGTGCCGTCGGAATTAAAGAGGGTACCGTTCGCGATATAGCTCTTATTTCCCGCGTCGGCAAACCGATTTGTTTTGTCATAGACGGATTTACCACCAATTCGCACGGTGAAATGATTGCTTTATTATCACGCAGAAAAGCTCAGGAGCTGTGCTTCAGCCAGTTAATCAGCCGATTAAAAGCCGGTGATATTATAGAAGCACGTGTGACCCATTTAGAGCCCTTTGGTGCTTTTTGTGACATTGGCTGCGGATGTGTTGCGCTTTTGCCCATTGACACCATTTCGGTTTCGAGAATTTCGCATCCTAAAGACCGCTTTCGTTGCGGTGACGATATTAAGGCAATAATCAAAAGTATAGTTGACGGCAAAATCACTCTGAGCCAAAAGGAACTGCTTGGCACCTGGGAACAAAACGCCGAGCTTTTCTCAACCGGAGAAACGGTTTCGGGCATAGTAAGGTCGGTGGAAAACTACGGCATATTTGTAGAGCTTGCACCAAACCTTGCAGGACTTGCAGAGCTGAAATCAGGTGTCGCCGTAGGTCAAAATACCAGCGTTTACATAAAAAGCATCCTGCCCGATAAAATGAAGGTTAAGCTGATTATAATTGACTCATTTTATTCGCCTGATAATTACCTGCCGATTAAATATTTTGTTGACGAGGGTCATATAGACTCGTGGCAGTACTCACCAAAAACCTGCAGCCGGGTCATATCAACCGAGTTTTAAAGCAACAAAAAAAAGTAGATAGGATTTTCCTATCTACTTTTTTTATATTCGTAATCATATTTTATTTTTTGTCTTTTCTCGATTCGATACTTTCATAAAGGCTCGGTTCACTTGACGGCTCAACATAATATTTGTCCTTCATCTGCATTTTTTCGTTTAAAGACTTCTTAGGCAGTCCGACATAAAGTGCCGCACTGACTACCGCCGTCAACGGAATAGCCAACAGAATACCGATACTGCCAACCAACGCCTGCAGAACATCAACAACAATCTTTTCTAAGCTGAAAAGCGTTGAAAGTGACGAACTGTATACCACCTGCAAAAGTGTCGTCGAAAGCTCGCACCCAATATATGCCAAAACAAGCGTATCAGCCATTGTTCCCATAATATCGCGGCCGATATTCATTCCCGATTTGACCAATCCGCCAAAGGTAGGACTTTCGACCTGACTATGCAATTCCTTTAAAGAGGACGAAATTGATACCGAAACATCCTTAACGGCACCGACTGCACCCAAAATAATACCTGCAAATATAATCCCCTTTAAATCAATGCTTTCGAAGTTCCATTTCAATTGCAGCATATCCGAACCGGTAATACCGTTCAGGTTAAGAAATTTCGTCATTACAAGTGCAAGCACACCGGCAACAACCACACCGGCAGTGCAACCGATTACGGCGGCCAACGTTTTTTTACTGTAGCCCTCGTTTATCAGTAGGCTCATCGCAATAATGTAAACGCATGTCAAAACCGACCATAAGTATATGTTACCGCCTGATAAAACCGACGGCAAGAACACTAAAAACACCGCCGCTATAGTAAAGCTTAAGGAAATTGCGGTATTTATACCCTTTCGTCGTCCGAAAACAAGAACAAGTGCCAAAAACAGTACCGCCAGAATAATCAGAGGTACACTCCGGTCAAAAGCGTACAAGTGCCAGTCATAGCCGACCTCACCGACGGCCTCCTCAGGCACTGCAGTCAAAAGCACACTGTCACCGACCCCAACCTCTTTTAAAGCATCGGCATCGGTAGCGGCAATGCTTTCATAGGCAGTAACGGTTTGTCCTTTGTATTCACCGCTTTTAATTTTCGCTTTAAAAACAACGGTAATATCCTGACCGATATTGACACCGTCAATTATATTATCCTCACGGTTAAGACTTATAATTTCGGTAACCTTAGCCCTTGCGGCACCGTCCTCATAGCCGCCTTGAAACATCGAGGCTTTGTCATAAGCTGTTTTGTTACCGATAACCAGCAACACTGCCGACACCAAAACGGTAAGGAAATAGAGAATTATATTCTTTTTATTGTCTTTTAAAAACTTTAAAAATCGGTCAAGCATTATATCACCTCTTGAATTTCAATTTTATCATAAATATAATATCTTTTCAAGCACTCACGTTATTAAAAAATAATTTACATTTTAGAAAAAATGTGATACAATACTAAATGCTAGCGAGTCGGACGGCTGCGGGAGGCTTTATGCCCCTGAGGAAAGTCCGGGCTTCATAGGGCAGGATAACGGCTAACGGCCGCCGAGGGTGACCTTAGGGAAAGTGCAACAGAGATATACCGCCGATATTTTATCGGTAAGGGTGGAAAGGCGAGGTAAGAGCTCACCGGCTGGCAGGGAACTGTGCAGCCCTGTAAACCCTATCCGAAGCAACATCAGCTACGGCTATACATTTGCCCGATGTGCCGTGAAAGATGGCGTGAGCGGTACGGTAACGTGCCGCCAAGAAAGATAGTCGTCCAAGACAGAACCCGGCTTACAGACTCGGTCGCATAAAAAAAGTGCTTGAAGCTTCAAGCACTTTTATTTTTTATAATTCTTCAAATATTCGGTATATAGTCTTTCTGTCGGCTAAGCCTACAGAAAAAGCGGTTGCACTGCCTGCTGCAGTGCCCAATTTTAAGGCATAATCGAAATCCTTTTGCTCAAAATATCCTGCAATAAAGCCTGCCAGCATTGAGTCCCCTGCACCAACGGTATTGACAGCCTTACCGACTGCCGCCGGAATACGATGAATTTGACCGTTTTGGTCCAACAGTAATGCTCCCTTCGAGCCTAATGACACCAACACATTTTCGGCACCCATTTTCTGTAGCCTTTTAGCACCCGAAATAACATCATTATCACAGGTGACCGCACCTATTAAACCGCAAAGCTCCTGTTTGTTCGGCTTGATTAAAAACGGCTTGTAGCTTAAAGCATTAAGCAGCTGCTCACCTTCGGCATCAACAATAAGCTTAACGTCCTTATTGCTCAGCCTTGCCATAATTTTACCGTAAATATCAGAAGGTGTGCCTTTGGGCACACTACCCGAAAGCACAACAGTATCACCGCTTTTAACGGTTTCTAAGTTCTCATAAAACCGCAAAAAATCAGCCTCTGTGACCTTAGGTCCTTGGCAGTTTATATCTGTTTCCTCACCTGAGCGGAGTTTCACATTTATTCTTGACATTCCGCTTGAAAGCCTTGTAAACTTCGGCGTAACCCATTCGGATTTTATTCCGTTTTCGATTGCCTCACCCGTAAATCCGGCTATAAATCCAAGTGCCACCGACGGCACCTGCAGTTCACCTAATATCTGTAAAACATTAATACCCTTTCCGCCAAAGTGTATTTCGGCACGGTCAGTTTTATGAATTTGTCCGACAGTCAGCTTTTCAATCTGCAAGCAATAGTCAATTGCAGGGTTTAAGGTTACTGTATAAATCATCTCCAAAAATCCGTTTCTTCGGTTATACCGATATCCTCAGCCTTAAAGCACGGGTCTTTGCCTTCCTTTTTCTGCTTACAGTAATCATCAAGGCATTTTGCCGCAGTCTTCATCAAAAGAAGGATTACCGGCATATTAAATAGCACCATTAAGCCTTGAGTAAGGTCGGCCATATTCCAAACAAGATTTGCCGTAGCAACCGAACCCAAGAAAACCAAGCCGGTCGCGATAATTCTGAAAGCAGTCATACCGGTTTTCCCGATATCACGCTTGAAAATAAACTTGAGACAGCCCTCGCAATAAGCATAGTTTCCGATTAAGGTAGTAAACGCAAACAATGTCATCGCAACGGCAATAAATATCGGACCAAACTCACCTAAAGTAACCTTCAAAGCCGACTGTACATATGTTGCACCGTCCATTTCCGAATTGAAGCCCAAGCCTGAGGAAAGTACCATAAACGCAGTACAGGTGCAAATAAGCAACGTATCGAGGAATACCGAAAGCATCTGTACCAGACCTTGCTTTGCAGGGTGCGAAACATCGGCAGTAGCGGCAGCATTAGGAGCCGAGCCCATACCGGCTTCGTTAGAATAAAGACCTCTTTTGATTCCGTGCATCATACAAGAACCGGTAAAGCCGCCTAGGATAGCCTTGAAATCAAAGGCGTCGGTAAAAATCATTTTAAACATAGTTGGAATTTGTTTAAAGTTAATACCCAAAACAACAATAGCCACCGCAACATACAAAAATCCCATTACCGGCACCATAATACCGGTAATTTTCGAAAGACGCTTGGCGCCGCCTATAACAATAACACCGAAAAGTATCGCCAAAACAGCGCCTATTACTGCAGGAGTATACTTGCCGTAAAAAGAAAACTCTCTAAAGGTTGACTGCAAATTATAGGAAGCCAGCATATTATAGCCGACAGCATATGTAACGATAATCAAGGCAGAGAAAACAACGCCGAGCCAACGCATTTTGAGTCCGTCCTGCATATAAAAGGCAGGACCGCCATAGCTCGAGCCGTCAGGATTGCGTTTTTTGTAAATTTGAGCCAAGGTCGATTCGCAGATAGCCGAAGCACCGCCTAATATAGCAGTGACCCACATCCAGAAAACCGAGCCTGCACCGCCCATACAAATTGCGGTAGCAACACCGATAATGTTACCTGTACCGACACGTGAGGCGGTCGAAATCATCAACGCACCAAAGGAAGAAATACCGTTTTTGTTCTTTGGCTTTTCATTGACTATGGAAAACGAGTCCTTAATAAGACGCACCTGCGGAAATTTTAACCGCACTGTTAAAATAATACCGCCTAACAGTAAAATAAGCGGCACACACCACGGCTGATACAATACATTTGTAATAGCACCGATAACATTATTTATCGCATCAAGCATACTAAACCCTCACACAACTATAGTTTTAATTTCCCTTGCCTATTATACACTATTCCCCCACTCAGTGCAAGTAGGATTGTTTACAGCAAAGCAAATAATCAGGCGACCGGAAAACAATAAAACAAGGATATTTTAAAAAATATTTTACAAAATAAAAATAATACTTGATTTTTTGTAATTAACCTATTATAATATTGAAGTCAACCATGGAGAAATCGCGTAGTTGGTCGAGCGCGCACGATTGGAAATCGTGTAACCATTAAAAGTGGTTCGAGGGTTCGAATCCCTCTTTCTCCGCCATTAAAAAGCACCTACCCAATCGGGTAGGTGCTTTTTGATTTTGAAGGTATGAGGGGGTTGAGAAGCCTCGGGTTCGTCGAAGCAGTCAAAACACCGCGTAGGTGTTTATGCCGCATAAAGAAAATTTATCCTTGTAATTTTCCCCGTTTTATGTAATAATAAAATAGGTTAAGCGAAACAATCCTGTTTCGCCACAAAATCTTTGATTTTGCGACAAATTTTTATTAAAATTTGTCCTTTTTCATTGAAATGAGTGTCGCGCAAAATTAAATTGCAATTTAATTTTGCTAAAGCCACTTGAAAAGTGGCTTGTCGAAACGCCTTTAGAGCGTTTCGTCTAACTACAATCATTATAATATAACGTGTTATATTAAATTCTTCAAAAAGACTTGAATTTCGAGAGGTAATTTATGGGCGAAAATACTTTAGTTGAAAAAAGAGGCAACTTTACCGGTAAAATCGGTTTTGTTTTAGCTGCAGCAGGCTCGGCTGTTGGCTTGGGCAACATTTGGCGCTTCCCTTATCTTGCTGCACAATACGGTGGCGGTATCTTCCTTCTGGTTTACATAATCTTGGCGCTTTCCTTCGGCTTCGCTTTAATGGCTGCCGAAATTCTAATCGGCCGTAAAACCGGCTTAAGTGCTATCGGCGCCTTTAAAAAGTTAAACAAGCGTTTTTCCTTTATCGGCATTTTAGCTTCCATCGTTCCGATTATTATTCTTCCCTATTACTGTGTTATCGGCGGTTGGGTTGCCAAATACATTGCCGTTTTTGCCACCGGTAAAAGTCATTCTGCAGCTGATGGCAGCTATTTCGTCAACTTTATTTCAAGCACCTGGCAAACTATCGGTTGGTTCTTGATTTTCTTAGGATTAACTGCAGTCATTGTACTGCTCGGTGTTGAAAAGGGTGTTGAGCGTGTAAGTAAAATTATGATGCCGTTGCTGGTCGTAATGATTGTGGGCGTTACTGCCTACGTTCTTTGCCAGCCGGGTGCTTTAGAGGGTGTTAAATACTACCTTATCCCCGATTTTTCAAAGTTCAAGGCTACCACGATTCTTGCTGCTATGGGTCAGCTTTTCTATTCAATGTCCTTGGCTATGGGTATTATGATAACCTACGGCTCATATATGAAAAAGGATGTCAACGCTGAATCCTCGGTACATAATATTGAAATCTTTGATACCGGTATCGCATTTTTAGCTGGACTTATGATTGTTCCTGCTGTTACCGCCTCGGGTGAGGAAATGGGTAAAGGTCCGGGCCTTATGTTTGCTGTTCTCCCTAAGGTTTTTGACGGTATGCCGGGTGGTACGATTATCGGTTTGGTCT
>CAJGBX010000030.1 GCA_904501685.1 Clostridiaceae bacterium | reverse complement strand
CCTAGAATGCTGTCTTGTCATATCAGTAGTTCAGCCTTGCTGAGTTTTTCAATAAATTCCTTAACATCCCTTTTAGCAGTTGCTTTATCAACCGAATATTCAGATAATAGTGCCGTAACCAGGTCCTCCTCAGTTACATCGTTTGAAAGCCTTTCCCATAAAAAAACTCCGCTTTCATTTAAGGTTATAACACTGCCGAAGGAAACGGTATTGCTACCGGTAGGCACAACTATATTAGTACCTGCTATTGATTTTAAAATAAATCCGTCTTTAATTTTCATAAAGCTTTTCCTTTAATTATTTAAAATTTATATTCCGTAAATCCATTTTAGAATGTAGTTCTTTGCCTTGTCAATATCATATTTCCAAACCCATGTGCCGTTAGTGTCCTCAAATATACCGCCTTGGGCAACAACCTCTTTTCCGGGTACTGCGGTTGTTTGGAGATGCAGTGACGAAATCGAGAGCATGGGTGCAAACTGGTAAATATCGTCGAATGACAACGAGGTCTCAACAAAGGCTAAAAGCTTGTTTAATACGGCGGGGTATTCAGCCGGACTTAAGTTTTTAGCATTTTCAAACAGCATACCGAGTATTTTTTGCTGACGTAAAACGCGTGTTTCCTCGCTATCGTCACGAATTCTTGTGTAGCATACTGCCTGAACGGGATTAAGCTTTACTAAACCGTGTTTTGTAAGCGGCGGTGAGTTAAAGCCCTCGCTGTTATCGGACAGCTCATTAATTCTCCTCATTTCCATAGGGGTAATGTTCACTTTTAAGCCGTCACCGTCAAGTATATCGACAATTCTAACCATTTGCTGCATATTAACCGCAACATAGTCGGTTATATTAAGTCCAAAGTTAGTGTTAACTGTACGAAGTGCGTTTTCCGCACCTCCGAAGGAATACGCGGCGTTTATTTTATTGGTTGTGGGCTTACGCTTGCTGTTAAGCATTGGAACCCAGCTGTCACGCAATATAGAGGTCATTTTGATTGACTTATCAATTGTGTTAATAGATAAAATAATTATAGTGTCAGAACGACCGGACAGTGCCTCGGTAAGATTTTCAACCTTAGTACTTCTTGAGTCTATACCGAACAACGCAATGTTTATTATTTCCTTCGGCAGGTCCTTTGCCTCCTCGGAAATACCTACATTTTCCTCAATTATGTCGGTGTGTCGCATATTGCTGACGGTATAAGCAACCAAACCAAGTGCCGCAGTTGCAAAAACGCAAACCGCCAGCACAATGGAGGTTATGGTATTAAACATCAACAGCTGGCGCTTGTGCTTGCGGTATGTTGATTTCTTTTTACTGATTTTAAAGTCATTCATTTTGGATTACCTCTGTTAACTTTGCGTGTAGTTACCTAAAAATACAAAATATGATAGCTCGGACTTGATTGAGGCAAGTAAATTCAGTGTTCGCTCATCTCTTATATTGCCCGAAAAATCCATATAAAATTTATATTCGAAATCGTGTCCCAAAGGTCGGGATTCAAGCTTGGTCAGATTCATTCCGCTTTCGGCGAACCGACCTAAAATGCGGTAGAGTGAGCCTTTTTCGTGCGGAATTGCAAATGCAACGCTTACTGTATCACTGTCTGTCGAAACAAAAGCGCTTTTTGAAACTGCGATAAATCGGGTAACATTGTCGGATTCGTTTTGAATGGAGCTTTCGACAACCTTAAGCCCGTAAATTTCAGCTGCGGCAGATGAGCCTATAGCCGCTACAGACGGGTCATTAAGCTCAGTGACGTATTTAGCCGCTAAAGCGGTATTTTCAAACTCGACAGTCTTTAAATTATGCTGCTTTATGTAGTTTTCGCACTGCTTTAAGGCGTGTGGATGAGAATATACGGTTTTTATTTCATCCTTGTTACCGACGCTTAAAAGATTTTGCGAAACATCAAGTCTGATTGCCTTTACAATACAGTGGTTGTATTTAAGTATCAGGTCATAAACGTTATAAACCGACCCTGCAGTTGAATTTTCAACCGGAAGTATGCCTACTGCGGTTTCGTCCTGCTCTACAGCCTTAAAGACATCCTCAAATTCATATAAAAATTGAGGCTTGATATCAGGAAACATTTTATTTGCCGCCTCGTGAGAAAACGACCCTTTAGCACCCTGACAGATTACTTTTTTGAAGCTGTAGTCGGAGGGCAGGGAGGAAAGCTTTTTTGCAAAATCACTTTTAAGGCTTAATTCGTCACCCTGAAATGAGCGGCTTACCGACATAATACTTCGGTAAATGCTCATTACATACTGACCGAAGGTGTCACCTGCTTCAGCTTCGACCCGGTCTAAAATCTCTTTTTCACGTTTTGGGTGATATATTGGAAGATTTTCATCACGTTTTATTTTTGCGACCTCCAACGAGCATTCCATTCTGCTTTTCAGTAACGGAATAAGCTTGCGGTCGATTTCGTCTATTTTTACTCTTATTTCATCGAGGGTCATAGCGGCTTCACCTCTGAAATCAAATCAAGCAGAGCCAAGGCCACTGCCGCTTCAACAGCGGGTAAGGCACGTGGTACTATACAAGGGTCGTGACGGCCTTCGATAATCAGCTTGTCGTTCTGCCTGGTCTTTAAATTTACAGTATCCTGCTCTAATGCTATTGACGGTGTAGGTTTTACGGCACAACGTACAATCAGCGGCATACCGTTTGAGATTCCGCCGGTGATTCCGCCTGAGTGATTGGTGCGGCATTTTACGGTATCGCCGTCGAAGTACATCCGGTCATTAGCTTCTGAGCCTCTCATTGATGCCAAACCGAAGCCGTCACCGAATTCAATGCCTTTTATGGCAGGCACGGTGAAAACTGCACTTGAAATTACATTTTCGATACCTCTGGCGGTCGGTGAGCCGATACCTGCAGGCAAGCCTACAACAGCAATCTCAATTTCTCCGCCAATACTGTCACCGCTTTTTTTGGCGTCGGCAATTTCGGCTTGCATTTTTTGCTTTGAAGCATTGGAAATTACCGAGAAGTATTGTTTATTAAGATTTTCGAGCATATCTACAGATATATCAACCGGGTTAAACGGCTCGTCAAACGAGGAGCCGACACCTAAAACGTGACCGCCGATAATAATTCTGTGTTGCTTTAAAATTTGACGCGCAACGGCACCGGCAACAGTGAGCGGTGCGGTCAGGCGACCTGAAAAGTTGCCTCCGCCTCTGATATCATTATATCCGTTATATCTTACCGAAGCTGCATAATCTGCGTGTGACGGACGCGGACGGTCGGCAATACCGTCATAGTTGTGTGAGCGCTGGTCACTGTTTTCAATAATAAATGACAACGGCGCACCGGTGGTAACATTGTTTAGTAATCCCGATAAAATTTTGGGTGTATCGGTTTCCTTACGTGCAGTAGCTGACGGGTCCTGACCCGGCGCACGGCGAGCGGTTTGAATCAGTATTTCATCAAAATCAATTTTATATCCTGCAGGCGGTGCATCCATAACAGCACCGATTGCGATACCGTGGCTTTCACCGAAAACCGTTGTTTTAATCCTTTCGCCTATTGTCGATGACATTACATTCACCTCCGAGTGAAGTAAAATCCTTAAAGAATAAGGGATATGATTTATTTATGGCCTCTGCACCGTCAATCGTTGACGGTCCGTAAGAGTTAGCTGCCATTACAGAAAATGCCATTACGATTCTATGGTCGTTAGCCGAGGTTATGTCTGCACCGTGAGGCGCCCCTTTAAAAATTTTAAGTCCGTCTGCCGTTTCGGTGACATCAATACCGAACAACTTTAATCTTAAAGCAGTTTCATAAAGACGGTCACTTTCTTTTATTCTCAGGCGTCCGGCGTTATTAATTACAGTTTTGCCCTCGGCGAACGAGGCGGCAACTGCCAAAATCGGCACTAAATCGGGAATTTGAGAAGCGTCTATCGTTATACCTTTTAAGGCGGATTTTCTAGCGGTAACGCTACTTCCCGAAACGGTGATTTCGGCACCGAAGCGTCGCAGTAAATTAACAATTTCTTCGTCACCCTGTAAGGAATTTAAATCAACGCCCGTAACAGTAATATCACCGCCGACGGCACCTGCAACCAGGTGAAACGCCGCCTGAGACCAGTCACCCTCTACATAGCGGTCGGTTGAAGTTAGTGAGGGTCTTCCCGAAATTTTAAAGCCGTTTTCAAGAACAGTAATTTCGGTACCGAAAGAGCGAAGCTCGTTAACCGTCATTAAGACATAGTCCCTTGACTGCAAGGGTGTGGTGAGTATTATCTCACTTTCACCCTCAACAATACTTAAGGCCAACAAAAGTCCGCTAATATACTGCGAGCTTATGTCACCGGGCAGGGTGAAGCTGCCACACTTTAGCTGACCGGAAACGGTCATAGGTAATGAATCACCAAAGCAGGTTACACCGTTTTTACGCAGAACCTCAGCAATTGTGTCGAAAGGACGCTTGGGCAATCTGCCTTGGCCGGTGAATGTTATGTTTTCACAGCCTAATGCGGCGGCAACAGGAATCAAAAACCTTGCGGTTGAACCGGATTCGAGGAAATCAACAGTTATATCCTTATTGTTGTGTTTTACAGGGGTTATGGTTGCGGTCAAGCCGTCACGCCTGAAGGTGGCACCTAAAGCGGTTAAAGCATTTATGGTGGCGGTCATATCGTTTGATTCGCCTAAATTATTAATTTTCACCTCACCGTCGGACAAAGCGGCACAGATAAGAGAACGGTGTCCTGCCGATTTTGACGGCGGAGCCAAAACGGTACCGCAAAGGTCAGAAGGGGAAATTAAAGCTTTCATTCTTCGCCTCCGAGATACTGTAAAAGCTTGTCGGTCGGCAGCACCTTAACTGCACAGTTGCCGATTTTTTGAGGAACAACCAGCTTTATATTCTTGCCTCGGCGTTTTTTATCGTTATAAGAGCCCTCGGTTAAGGTTTTCAAATCTATTCCCGTTGTTGCAGGAAGATTATATTTATGCAGGCAGGCGGTAATACGCTTGGCGGTACCTATTTCACATTCGCCGTTTCGTTCAGCGGCTAATGCCATAATGACCATACCGATACCGACAGCCTCACCGTGTGTCATATCCTTGAAGTTATAATATTTTTCAATCGAGTGACCGATAGTATGACCGAAGTTGAGAAGTATACGGTCACCGTGCTCAAAAAAATCCTTTTCGGTAATATCACGCTTAATGGTAACACATTCAAGTATAAGCTCGTTAATAAAGCTATGAGCATCCTCGCTTAATAAGCGTTCAAAAAGCTTTTCCGACTTGATTACGCCGTATTTTATAGCTTCGGCAAGACCGTCACTGTAGATTTTTTGTGATAATGTGTTAAGACAGTCAGGGTCAATCAGTACCGCCGTCGGTGCGTGAAAAGCGCCGACCAGATTTTTGCCGTATACCAAATCACAGCCGGTCTTTCCGCCGACCGAGGAATCAATCTGAGCTAAAAGGGTGGTTGGGATACCGATATAGTCAATTCCGCGAAGATAAATTGATGCGGCAAAGCCGGTCAAATCACCGCAAACACCGCCGCCTAAGGCAACGGCAAAGTCCGACCTTGTGAGTCCTGCCGAGCACATAACACTCAGCATATCCTCAACGGTGCGTAAATTTTTATGTTCTTCACCGGCAAGAAAAACGTGACTCGAAACGGTAAAGCCGGCGGATTTTAAAGATTCGACAACCGTATCAAGATATAAAGGCTCAACATTAGTATCGGTCATAACAACGCAGGACTTACCCTTAACAGTTGGCTTGATTAATTCGCCTACTTTTTTAATAAGTCCGTTTTCAATGATTATATCGTAAGCCCGAGGCATTTTTACCGATAGTGTTTTTTGCATTGTGCGTCATCCCCTAAAATACAGCAAAAAATCTCTAATATGTACCCATAATAAAATTATTATTTGATTTTACATCAAATACCTTGCAATGTCAAGATTTCTTCAACCGTTTTTAAAGCATCCCGGTTGGCGTTGACGGCATAGTGTGCCGCGGCCTGATATACAGGCTTTCGCGCAATTAAAAGTTCAGTAATAGCCTCAGCCTTATCTTTGCGTTGTAAAAGCGGACGGGAGGCATCATTCTTCAAGCGTTCAAGCACTGTTTCGGGTGTTACGTCAAGGAAAATTACAGTTCCGCTTTGCCGTAAGGCAGCGGCATTATCACTGTTTAAAACCGCACCTCCTCCGGTGGAAATTACCAAGCCGTTTTGGAGTGAAAGTTCTTTTATTACGAGCGATTCCGTCTTGCGAAAATATTCCTCGCCGTAGGTCTTGAAAATTTCGCTTACAGACATATTTTCTCTTTGCTCAATACATTCGTCGCTGTCCTTAAAGGTGAAATTGAGCTTTTGTGCCAATATTTTTCCGACTGTGGATTTACCTGACCCCATAAAGCCGCATAAAACTATATTATTTTTCATAAAATATCCTCGACATTTCTTGGTTTGCAGCATCTATCAGGTCGTTAATATCGGCAGTGTTAAATTCGGCGCCGTACCAAAATTCGTGTGCCTTTACTGCCTGCCAAACCAACATTGCCATTCCGCCGACAGTTTTAATTCCAAATTTTTCCGCCGATAAAAGCAGCTTAGTTTTTTGAGGGTTGTAAACGGCGTCAAAAACGGCTGAGCAGCTCTTTAATTGTGCTTCGGTTATAATTGATGCATCGGTGTTGGGATACATTCCGACAGGCGTAGCGTTGATGCAAAGGTCAAATTTACCGTCGATACTGTTTATCTCGGTAAGATTGGCCTTACCACCGTTGGATTTCAGCCAATCTGTTAAAGTTTTGGCCTTATCAAGACTGCCGTTTCTTACGGCTATAGTTATTTCGCAACCGCAGTCGGCAGCCTCACGTGCCAAGGTTCTTGCGGCACCGCCTGCACCCAAAACCAAAACACGACCCGAAAGGGGAACCGAATGTGATTCCAAAGCCTTGGTAAATCCAAAGGCGTCGGTGCTGCAGCCGTAGGTTTTGCCGTTTCGGACAGCGACACAGTTGACAGCATTGTATTTTAAGGCACTTTCATCTACCTCGTCTATAAGGGGAAGGATTGATTCTTTGTGCGGAATGGTAACATTAAATCCGTCAAGACTCTTTAACACGGTTGAAAAGCTATCCTTTAAGCCTTCGCGAGAGATATCAAGCACCGAATAATCAGCCGTTTTTGACTGTAGGGCAAAAAGCCTTTTATGTACAAACGGTGACATAGTGTGTCCGATAGGGTGGCCTATAATGGCAAAGTTTTGCTTCATAAATAAAACCTCTTTGGTAATTTTTTAAAAATTCTATTGACAAATTGCTTTGGACAACATATTATTATTAAGCAAAAGAACTGTACTTTGATTTCGTTTTAAATCAAAGCCGGTACTGCTTGAATTATATCACAGCAGTAAAAATTAGTCTACATTTTTGTATTATTTTCTGGAGGAATAAAAATGGTTTTTGAAAAAATTAAGACAATTCTTGCTCAGCAGCTTGATGTTTCGGAAGAAGAGATTACTATGGAAACCAACATCGCAGATGATTTAGGTGCAGATAGCTTGGATGTTGTTGATATCATTATGTCGATTGAGGATGAATTTGAAATTGAGGTTCCTGATGATAAGATTGAGGGTATCAAGACCGTTGGTGACGTTGTAGGCTATATTGAGGCTGCAAAATAACAGTTGATTTGTTGATTGATTTTTACTGTGCGAGGTTAAGCTTCGCACAGTCTTTATTTTAAAAAGACAAATTTCATTTAGTTTTTAAATTAGCTATTGAAAATTGTCGCAAAATAAAATATAATGTCTTTAATATAGATATATATTTATAATATTACCGAAAAAGGTGAAAAAAGTGGCTAAAGAAAAACTCATTAAAGAAATAACCTCAATGGAGGATGATTTTGCTCAATGGTATACCGATGTTTGCATAAAGTCGCAATTGATTGATTATACCAGCGTTAAGGGATGTATGGTTATCCGTCCTTACGGTTATGCTATATGGGAGAATATTCAGCGTATTTTGGACGGTATGTTTAAAGAAACAGGACATGAGAATGTCTGTATGCCGATGTTTATTCCCGAAAGCCTTTTGCAAAAGGAAAAGGACCATGTTGAGGGTTTTGCTCCTGAGGTTGCTTGGGTTACCCACGGTGGAAGTGAAAAGCTGGAGGAGCGTCTTTGCGTAAGACCGACCTCTGAGACGCTTTTCTGCGACCATTATAAAAATATTATACACTCTTGGCGTGATTTGCCGAAGCTTTATAATCAGTGGGTGTCGGTTGTCCGTTGGGAGAAAACCACCCGTCCTTTCTTACGCTCGAGAGAGTTTTTGTGGCAGGAGGGTCATACTATTCATGCCACCGCCGAGGAGGCTAAGGAAGAAACCGTAAAAATGCTTAACGTGTATGCAGAATTTTGTGAAAAGTATCTTTGCATTCCGGTTGTTAAAGGTCTCAAGACCGATAAGGAGCGTTTTGCAGGTGCGGTTGAGACCTATACTATTGAGGCTTTAATGCACGACGGTAAGGCTCTTCAAAGCGGAACCTCGCACTATTTCGGTGACGGCTTTGCAAAGGCCTTCGGCATAGCTTATCAGGATAAGGAAAATCAGCTCGCAACACCTCATCAAACATCTTGGGGTATGACTACACGTCTTATCGGTGCAGTTATTATGACTCACGGTGACGACAGCGGTCTTATTTTGCCGCCGGCAGTTGCGCCTAAGCAGATAATGGTTATTCCGATTGCTCAGCATAAGGAAGGCGTTATTGATAAGGCTAATGAGGTTTATGAGAGACTTAAAAAGCAATTCAGAGCAGGCATTGATATCAGTGACCAGTCACCCGGTTGGAAGTTCTCAGAGTATGAGATGAAGGGTGTTCCGCTTCGTCTGGAGCTTGGTCCTAAGGATATCGAAAACAATCAGTGTGTGCTTGTCCGCCGTGATACAAGGGAGAAGATTTTCGTTTCTCTTGATGAGCTTGAGGCGACGGTTGAAAAGGTGCTCGAGGATATTTCCAAGTCGATGTTTGAAAAGGCTCTGGAGCGTCGTGAGGCTATGACCTATGAGGCCCAGGATTTGGATGAAATGAAGGAAATTGCCGATAATAAGCCCGGCTTTATCAAGGCTCTTTGGTGTATGGACCAGGAGTGTGAGGATAAGCTGAAGGAGATTGCAGGCGTTTCTTCACGTTGTATGCCGTTAGACCAGCAGGATTCAATTGACGGTAAATGTGTATGCTGCGGTAAGCCTGCCAAGAAATTGGTATATTGGGGCAAGGCGTATTAATACTGTTATTTGCATAAAAGGGATATGAATATTATGTTGAAAAAGTACGCATTAGCACTGTTTAACGTATTGTGCATAGCGTTGATAGTTGCTTCGGCAATGGCCGTTTCGGCGGTTGGCGAGCAGGGTGGTGTTTCTTCACAGGAAGGCTCATCAAGCTCTTCTTCGAGTGTCCTCTCTAATGCCGGAAGCTCGTCGGATAATAGCAAAGTCTCATCAACTGAAAGTAGCTCGACTGACTCAACTAACTCGGCGGCTTCCTCAAGTAGCGAAAGCTCATCCGATATTAGTAGCTCATCGTCGAAGGATTCTTCATCGGATGAAAACAGCTCCACTAATACATCAAGTGGAAACACTTCGTCAAAAAAGCCAATTCACAGTACCGGTGACCATGGTAATACCTTTATTGATCAGGATTTCACCTCAGGGACAGAGAGCACTACGACAAATGTGTCAACTCCTGATGCATCCTTAATTTCAAGTGACTATAATGAGGGCATTGATATAGAGATTGATAACTTTGTCGGCCGTACCAATTCGGCGGCTAATCAAATTTATAAAATAATTTGGATTCCGATTGTTATGGCAGTCATTTGTGTCGGCGCACTTGTTACGGTTAATATTTTGTTCCGTAAAAAGTATCCGAAGGCTCAGTCCAATGCTGCAGCAAGAAGAGATACCTCTTGGCACGGTGCCAAAAGAAGAAAACCTAAAAAATAATGTTGAAACCCCACTCGGCCTGAGTGGGGTTGTTTTTTGTAAAAAATCTTATTTTTATTATATTTTCTTACATTATATATATAATGCGGTTACATAAGAAAAAGCGCACCGTTTTAAGGGATGAAAAAAATTTAAAAAAGTTTAAAAAAGTACTTGCATTTTGTATTCTCTTGTGTTATACTACTTGGGCATGTGATGTGCAGATATGCGTTGATGCGGGAGGTGGCCAACCTTTGAGTTGGGAAATTTCCGCGGAGTATGTCCGATTTTAAACCGGGCGGCAAGTTTCCAGCGTTGTTTTGGGACTACCAAAGTTAACGCCGATGTCGGCCCCGGATTGTAAGCAAGGTGTTGCTCCAATCCGGATTTTATATTGGACAGGGATGAAACACCCGGCACAATGTAAACATTGCAGACAGTGCGGCGTTGCCCGCCAAATTATTTTAAGGAGGCGAAAGTCACAATGGCAGTTAAGGAGAAAATCAGAATCAGACTGAAGAGCTACGACCATGCTCTTATCGATCAGGCATCGGAGAAGATTATTGAGACCGCAAAGCGCACAGGCGCTCGTGTTTCGGGTCCTGTCCCGCTCCCGACCGAGAAGGAAGTCGTAACCATCCTCCGTGCAGTCCACAAGTATAAGGACAGCCGTGAGCAGTTTGAAAGCAGAACCCACAAAAGGCTTATCGACGTTCTCAGACCTTCCAACAAAACTGTTGAAGCTCTGATGGGTCTTGAGCTCCCCGCCGGCGTTGAGATTGAGATTAAGCTTTAATCGTCAATATTTAATGCAGGCAGGTCATGTTGGCCGAAAGGTCAACCAATAACCATTTAGGAGGAAAATAGAAATGCAAAAAGGTATCGTAGGCAAGAAGCTTGGTATGACCCAGCTTTTTGACGCAAACGGTAACGTTGTTCCGGTAACAGTTATCGAGGCTGGCCCTTGTGCCATCAGCCAGAAGAAAACTGCCGAGAACGACGGTTACGAAGCAATTCAGGTTGGCTTCGGCGACTTGAAGGCTTCAAAGGTTAACAAGCCTATGAAGGGCCACTTCTCTAAGGGCGACGTAGCCCCCAAGAAGGTTCTTCGCGAATTCAGATTTGATGATTGCTCGGCTTACAATGTAGGCGACATCATTAAGGCTGACGTTTTCGCAGAGGGCGACAAGGTAGACGTAAGAGGCACCAGCAAGGGTAAGGGTTATGCCGGCGTAATTAAGCGCTGGAACTTTGCTCGCTTGAAGGAATCTCACGGTACCGGCCCTGTTCACCGCCATGGCGGTTCGTTGGGCGCAAGCTCAACTCCTTCACGTGTTATGAAGGGTAAGAAGATGGCAGGTCACCTCGGTAATGAGCGTGTAACTGTTCAGAATCTTGAAGTTGTCAAGATTGACGTAGAAAACAACATCATTGCAGTTAAGGGTGCCGTTCCCGGTCCTAAGGGTGCTATCGTAGTTGTTTTCGATAGCGTTAAAGCTTAAGAAAGGAGTGTAGTAAAATGCCTATTGTTGCAATTAAGGATATGGCCGGCAAGTCGGTCGGAGAAATCGAATTAAGCTCAGCTGTTTTCGGTATTGAGCCCAACGCCGCCGTTATGCACATGGCTGTTGTGAACTTCCTTGCTAATCAGCGTCAGGGCACACAGTCGACATTGACTCGCTCCGAAGTTTCCGGTGGCGGTAAGAAGCCTTGGAGACAAAAGGGAACCGGTCATGCAAGACAGGGTTCAACCCGTGCACCGCAGTGGTATCACGGCGGTATTGCTCTCGGCCCCAAGCCCAGAGATTACTATTACACCATCAACAAGAAGGAAAGACAGTTGGCTTTGAAGTCGGCTCTTTCTGATAAGGTTCTCACAGAATCCCTTATCGTTCTTGATGCTCTCACTGTTGAGGGTTACAAAACCAAGACTGTTGTTGAGTGCCTGAAGGCTCTCGAAACCGGTAAGAAGACTCTTATCGTTTTAGCTTCTAACGAGGCAAACGTTGTAAAGAGTGCTGCAAACATCCCCGGTGTTAAGACTGCTCAGGTAAATACCATCAACACCTATGACATCATCAATGCCGATACACTTGTAATCGTTAAGGATGCTGTCAAGACTATCGAGGAGGTTTACGCATAATGAAAGCAGCTCAGGACATTATTATTGCTCCGGTTATTACCGAGCACAGCATGACCGGTTTTGCCGACAAGAAGTACACCTTCAAGGTTGCTCGTGACGCTACAAAGATTGACATCGCAAGAGCTTGCGAGGAAATCTTTGGTGTTAAGGTAGAGAAGGTTAACACAATGAACGTCAGCGGACACACACGCCGCATGGGTCGCTATGAGGGTATGACCTCTGCTTGGAAAAAGGCAGTTGTAACCCTTAAGGCTGATTCCAAGACCATCGAGTTCTTCGACGGTTTAATGTAATTTGATTCAAGAACGATTAAGGCAATGTATGGAGCTTTAAAGCTCCGCTAAGCCCAATTAGGAGAGTGAAACTAAAAATGGCTATTAAGCATTACAAGCCTACTACTCCGGGTCGCCGCGGTATGACAGTTATGGATTATTCCCAGCTTTCTAAAGTAGCACCTGAAAAGAGTTTGTTAGGCGTAATTAAAAAGAATGCCGGCCGTAACAGCTATGGTCGCATCACCGTTCGTCATCACGGCGGCGGAAACAGAATCAAGTATCGTATTATCGACTTCAAGCGTAACAAGACCGGTATCCCCGCAACTGTTATGACTCTTGAGTACGATCCTAACCGTTCTGCATTTATTGCACTCGTTCAGTACGAGGACGGCGAGAAGCGTTATATCATCGCTCCTCAGGATTTGAAGGTTGGAGATAAGATTATTTCCGGACCTACAGCCGATATTAAGCCGGGTAATGCACTGAATCTCAGTGATATTCCCGTAGGTACTGTTGTTCACAACGTAGAACTTTACCCCGGCAAGGGCGCACAGCTCGCTCGTTCAGCCGGTAACATGGCTCAGCTCATGGCTAAAGAAAACGGCATGGCATTATTGAGACTTCCTTCGGGAGAGCTCCGTAACGTTCCTGCTGCATGTATGGCTACTGTCGGTGTTGTTTCCAACCCCGAGCATGAGAATGTTAACATCGGTAAAGCAGGTCGTAAGCGTCATATGGGTTGGCGTCCTACCGTTCGCGGTTCTGTTATGAACCCGTGTGACCACCCCCACGGTGGTGGTGAGGGACGTGCACCTATCGGTCGTTCCGGTCCTGTTACACCTTGGGGTAAACCCACCTTGGGTTACAAAACCCGTAAGAAGCATAAATCGACTGACAAGTATATTGTCAAGCGTCGTAATGCTAAGTAATCGACGAAAGGAGAAACAACTATGGGAAGAAGCGTTAAAAAGGGACCTTTTATTCAGCCTGTGCTTTTAAAGCGTGTTCAGGAAATGAATGCAGCAGGTGAAAAGCGTGTCCTCAAAACTTGGAGCCGTTCATCCACTATTTTCCCCGATTTCGTCGGACATACGGTGGCAGTTCATGACGGCAGAAAGCATGTTCCGGTATATGTTACCGAGGATATGGTAGGTCATAAATTCGGCGAATTTGCTCCGACCAGAACCTTTAAGGGTCATGCCGGCGCAAAGACAACGAAGTAAGCGGTCGAAAGGAGAGTATGACTATGGAAGCAAGGGCAACACTCAGATATGCCCGCATATCACCTCGCAAGGTGCAGATAGTCCTCGATTTAATTCGTAATCAGGACGCTGATAAAGCCATGGCTATTCTTAGGTTCACACCGAAGTCGGCCTGCGAGTATCTTGAAAAACTGCTCAAATCAGCTATTGCAAATGCAGAAAACAATCATCAAATGGATGTTTCTAAACTTTACGTTGCAGAGTGCTACGTTGGACCCGGTCCTATCTTAAAGAGAATCAGAGCTAAGGACCACGGCCGTGCACACCGCATCTTGAAGAGAACATCACACGTTACTCTGGTTCTCAGAGAACGTGAAATCTAAGAAGGAGGTTAAGTTATGGGCCAGAAAGTAAATCCCCACGGTTTCCGTGTTGGAGTTATTAAAAACTGGGATTCTCGTTGGTTCACCAAGGATAAGGATTTCGGCGAAACT
>CAJGBX010000029.1 GCA_904501685.1 Clostridiaceae bacterium | reverse complement strand
GACCCTAAAATACTTATTTTGGATGAGGCTACGGCGGCGGTAGATACCGAGACCGAGCGGAACATCCAGAATGCCTTGGAAAAGCTTTCAAAGGGCAGAACAACCTTGTCGATTGCGCATAGAATTTCAACCTTGAAAAATGCCGATAAGCTGATAGTAATTGAGAACGGCAGGATTGCCGAAAGCGGAACGCATAATGAACTTATTAAGACTAAAGGTATATATTATAAGCTGGTGCAAATACAAAATGAAGCACTAAAATTCCGCAGTATCGGCGGAGATTGAGAGGAGTAGGCATATGAGTGACAGTAATTTGAAAGCATTACACGAGGCCGCAGAAAAAGCACTCGAGGTGTTTAGGCTTACTCCCGAAAATACCGAGTTTTATAAGACTGAGGGCGGACTTCTGGCGGCTAAAATAAACGGTGAGGAAATTCCTTACGTTAATATCATTTGCTGCTTTCCGCTGAACGACCCTGAGAGGTTTTTGTCGGTCCGCTTGCCTGACGGTAAGCAGGAGGAGTTGGGTATGATCGAAAGCCTTGGCGATTTTGATGAGGCTACGGTCACACTTTTAAAGGAACAGCTGAGACTTAGGTATTATATGCCGAAAATCACCTATATTCAAAGCGTTAAAGAGGAGTACGGCTACACCTATTGGACGGTCGATACCGATTGCGGTAAAGCAAAATTTGCCAGCTCCTCGGGTTCGGCAGGTGCGGTTATCCGTCACGGCAAGGGTGTAATTATCAAGGATTCCAACGAAAACCGCTATTTGTTGGAGGATTTATCCAAGCTTACGCCTAAGGAATTAAAGAGGCTTGACCTCTATTTATAATAGGCTGACGAAAGGGAAAATATGGAGCTTAATTTACCGTTGCCGTCAGAATATTCTGAACGGCTAAAGGGCTTCACCGATGAAGTGCCGGTTTATTGCGTACATCCGGATATTGATATTTCGGGTCAGTTTACCGAAGACTTTTATGTCGGTGCAACCAAATCGTATTTGTTCAGCTTTAACGGCGAACATCACAATTTAATAAAGCTCTCGGATTGCGATGCTGTTCAGGTACGCAGTCAGGTTGACAGCGGTCTTTTTACCGTTACTATAAACGGTAAGGAGAGTATTTTTGCACGCTTTACCGCCAAAACCACTACACAGTTTGCTTGTCTTAGCCGCGGTGTCAATCTTTTTATAAAGGGACATACTGACCGTATTGTTGAAAACCATGACCGCGAAAAGCAATGTATGAAATGCGGCCGCGTGCTTAATGGTGCAGGTGTTTGTCCTAAATGCAATAAAAAGAGCCACAGTATTAATAGGGTGTTGGATATCTGCCGTCCGCATTGGCCCATGTTTTCGATTATTTTTGCCATAATGGGCTTTACTACTGCTTTAAATTTAGGTCAGCAGTTTGTATTGCGTTGGTTTGTTGACGGCTATCTTGAGGCAGGCAAGGGCACGCTTAAGAATATTGCAATTTTTATGGCGATATATAGCTCGGTTATATTTTTAGGATTTTTAGGTCAGTTGCTTAAAAGCTATATAAGCAATCGTTTGAGCCTGAGGGTAAGCTATATTCTACGTCATAAGCTCACCGCGCATTTACAAAAGCTTTCTATGTCGTTTTTGCATAGGCGAAGCACCGGTGAAATTATCAGCCGAATTATTGAAGATACCTATAGTGTAAGAGTGTTTTTTTCTAATAGCTTTTGCAATATGTTTCATCAGATTATCACCTTAATTGCGTTGGCGGTTTTGATGCTGATTCTTAACTGGAAGCTGGCGTTAGCGGCGTTTGTTTTTGCACCCTTTATAATTGCTTTTGCAAAAACCTTTTGGCCGCATATCCGTAAAATCTATCATAGGCAAAGACGTAAGGGCGATAAAATTCACAACAAGCTGCAGGATGTTTTGTCAGGTATAAGGATTGTTAAAACCTACGGTCGTGAAAAAAGCGAAATTGAAATTTTTAATGAGCTTAATGATGATTTTGCATCGGTTCAGCGTAAAAACGAGTTGTTTTTTGCAACGGTTTTCCCGGTACTGACTCTGCTTTTGGCGTTCGGTACATATTTAATTGTTTACTTGGGCGGCTTGGAAGTTTTGGACGGTAAAATGACAACGGGTGAACTGATGCAGTTTGTGTCCTATGCCGGTATGCTGTTGGGTCCTTTAAGCTGGATGTCATTTCTTCCTCGACAGATTGTTAATATGACAACAAGTCTTGATAGAATTTATGATATTTTAGAGGAAGTTCCTCAAATCAAAGGTAATGAGAGTGCCAAAAAACACAAAATAAATGGAGAGATTTCCTTTAAGAATGTGGTTTTCGGTTACTGCTCGCACGAAATCGTGCTTGACGGGGTAAGTATTGACGTTAAGCCGGGTGAAATGATTGGCTTGGTTGGTGCTTCAGGCACCGGAAAATCAACCTTTATCAATCTTTGTATGAGGCTTTATGATGTTGATGAGGGTGAAATTACGGTTGACGGAATTAATATTAAGGATTACGACCCTGCCGATTATCACAGTCAAATCGGCGTAGTTCTGCAGGAAACCTTCCTTTTTGCCGGCACAGTTTTGGATAATATTCGCTTTGCAAGACCTGATGCCTCGTTAGAGGAGGTTATAAAAGCCGCAAAGGTTGCCAATGCACACGAGTTTATTTGTAAGCTTTCCGACGGTTATAATACCTACATCGGTGAAAAGGGACATACGCTTTCGGGCGGTGAAAAACAGCGGATTGCTATAGCACGTGCTGTTTTGGGTGACCCGAAAATTTTGATTTTAGATGAGGCCACCTCGGCGCTTGATACCGAAAATGAGTATCAGATTCAAAGTGCTTTGGAGCGTTTGCGTCAGGGTAGAACAACCTTTGCCATTGCACATAGGCTCTCTACCCTTAAAAATGCCGACCGTATTGTCGTAATTGATGACCATAAGATTGCCGAGATTGGAACGCATAATGAGCTGCTTCGTAAAAAGGGTATTTATTACGGTCTTGTTATGGCTCAGCTTGAGATGAACAAAAGAAAATCAAAAGATTAGTATTTTAACGCCGACAGGTTGATAATGTCGGCGTTAAATTTTTTAAAAAAGTTTACAAAATTACTGTAAAATCAAAATAGTATCTGTTATAATGATTGTATACTGTATCGGGAGGTTTTGAAATGAAGTGTATTTTTAAAAAATGGGTTTCGGTTTTACTCTTGATAACTGTTATATCGGTGATATTTGGCGGTTGCAAGGGTAAGGAAGGTACTGTTTTTGAAAGTGACGGTTTTCAGTACAAGGTTTATTCCGACCATACCGAGATTATGTCGTATATAGGAAACGGCGGTGCCGTTACAGTACCTGAGTCCTTAAGGGACGAACCGGTTACGGTTGTCGGTGCAGGTGCCTTTAAAAACCGCCCGGATATAAAGTCCATAAAATTGCCTTCGTCGGTGAAAATAATCGGTGAAGAGGCGTTTAGCCGGTGCTCGGGGTTAACTGTGTTAGAAATACCGAAAGGTGTCGAAAGCTTAGAGGTTGGTGCCTTCAGCTTTTGTGCCGGTCTTAAAACGGTGAAATTCTCACCCACATTAAAGACTTTGGGAGAAAATTCATTCTATCAGTGCTTAAGTCTTGAAAGGGTTGAATTTTCAGAAGGTATTGCTTCAATCGAAAAAAATGCCTTTTATTCCTGTCAGGTTTTAAGCGGATTAAATTTACCCTCTACACTGACACAAATAGGTGAGGGTGCATTTGAAAAATGTGTTGCATTAACCGAGTTTTCGGCAGGTAACGGCTTAAAGGGAATAGGTGACAAAGCTTTTTCAGGCTGTACAAGGTTAAAGAAAATCACTCTTAATGATGGTCTTGAGACAGTGGGAGAATACGCATTCTACGGCACTGCCGTAACCGAAATAGTTTTTCCTGATTCGGTGACCTTATTAAAGGGCGCTATGACTCAGTGTACTGAGCTTACTACGGCTAAGCTGCCGAGCTCTTTAACGGTTATACCGAGGTATATGTTTGAGGGCTGCAAAAAGCTTAAGGCTTTAGAACTCCCTAAGGGAATTACAGGTATAGAGGAAAAGGCTTTCAGCGGTTGTGAGAGCTTGGAAATTAAGGCAATGCCTGAGGGACTCGTTACAATCGGGGATTATGCATTTGAGCAGTGTGTAAAGATTAATGAGTTTAATTTTACCGATTCTCTTTACGAAATCGGAAACGGTGCGTTTTCTTACTGTGTGAGTTTGAGTAAAATCGAGCTTGGCGAGTGCTTGAAGAGTATAGGTAAGCAGGCCTTTGAGAACTGCTGGAAGCTTAATTATATAACACTTCCTGCCTCGGTTGATACGGTGGGTGAAAACGCCTTTGATTCCTGTAAGTATTTGCATAAAATTACGGTTAAAAAGCCGGCCGGCTCTTTCGATACGTCGAATTGGGGTCTGGGCTTTAAGGTGAGCTTTAAGCCGGATGAGGGAAAATAGAGGTTTATGAATAAAAGGGATAAAAAAAGGCTTGGTATTCTGGCTTGCGAGCTTTTTGAAAGGGAATATACGGGTGCAGTTTGCTCGCTTGATTACAGCGAGGGTGATGCGTTTCAGCTGCTTATAGCCACTCGTCTTTCGGCACAGTGCACAGATGCCCGTGTCAATATGGTGACACCGGCATTGTTTAAGCGGTTTCCTGATGCGAAAAGCTTGGCTGATGCCGAAATCAGTGAGGTTGAAGAACTTATCAAAACCTGTGGACTTTACAAAACTAAGGCAGCGGATTTAGTCGGTATCGGCAAAATGATAACCGAAAACTATGATGGTAGGGTGCCCGACACGATAGAGGAGTTGATTAAGCTTCCGGGTGTCGGTCGAAAAACCGCTAATTTGGTTGTAGGTGACATTTACGGCAAGCCGGCTGTTGTTGCCGACACGCATTTTATACGGCTTTGCAATCGTCTGGGATTTGTCAAAACTGTTGACCCGTTAAAGGTTGAACGTGAAATGCGGGAAATTTTGCCCGGTGATAAATCAAACGGCTTTTGTCATAGGGCGGTATTGCATGGCAGAAAGGTTTGTACTGCACGTAAGGCTTATTGTGAAAATTGCTGCTTTAATGAGTTTTGCGAAAAGAAGCTGAATTATAAAAAATAATGATATAGGACGAATACATAATGAAGATTATACATTGTGCCGACCTGCATTTGGATTCTAAAATAGAGTCAAATTTACCCCCGGCAAAATCGCGTGAGCGTAAAAAGGAAATCATAATGGCGTTTTGTAAAATGGCCGATTTTGCAGTGAGTGTCAAGGCAACGGCCGTAATAATAGCAGGTGATTTGTTTGACACTGACCGTATGTTGCCTGCTACAAGGGATATTATTCTAGGTAAAATTAATGACTGTAAGGCAGTGGATTTCCTTTACCTTTGCGGTAACCACGATGCAGGAAAGGCTTTGGCTGAATACGATTTGCCTGAAAATTTAAAGCTTTTTTCGGATAATTGGAAAACCTATAGCTACGGCAGTGTAAATATTACCGGCGTAGAGCTGACCGAGGAAAACTGCCGTCATATTTATGGCGGACTTTCACTGTCTGAGGGTGTGTTTAATATTGTTACTATGCATGGCGAAATCGGTACTGCCTCGGGTGTTGATGCGGTCAATCGCTCAGAGCTTAATGATAAGGGCATAGACTATCTTGCACTCGGCCATTACCATTCGTTCAACTCGGGTAGCTTGGGTAAAAACGGTGTTTGGGCTTACGCGGGCTGTCTTGAGGGGCGTGGCTTTGACGAGTGCGGTGACAAGGGCTTTATTGAACTTGATATTGCCGAGGATTTGAGCTTTAGCTATGAATTTCACAAAAACTCTATCAGGGATATTGTTGAGATTGAGTGTGATGTTTCCGGTTTACAGGACACCTCCGATATGTTAAAGCTTATCGACCGTAATACTTTGAGCATTGACCGTAATGCAATGCTGAAAGTGACATTAAAGGGCGGTCTTTTGGCGGAGGTTATCAAGGATCTTGAATATTTAAAAAAGCACTTGAATGAGAGATTTTGGTTTGCAAAAATAAAGGATAAAACCTATATCGATATATTGCCTGAAAATTATATGAATGACATTTCTTTAAAGGGCGAGTTTATACGGCTTGTAATGGCGTCCGAGCTATCCGAGGAGAGAAAATCCCGCGTTATTGAATGCGGACTTTCGGCTCTCGGCGGTCAGGAGGTGCAGTGATGAGGCTGTTAGCATTAAAAATTGATAATTTCGGAACACTTAAGGACTTTAAGCTTATATTTTCGGATAAGCTTACCGTTATAAATGAGCAAAACGGTTTCGGTAAAACCACACTGGCACTGTTTTTGAAGTCAATGTTCTACGGTCTGCCAAAAACCACAAAGAAAAAGGTTGCCGAAAATACAAGGCTCAGGCTGACACCTTGGCAGGGAGGACTTTTCGGCGGAAGCTTGGATTTTGAAGTCAGCGGTAAAAAATATCGAATTGAGCGTTATTTTTCAGATAAATCAGGTGACACCTTTAAGCTTTTTGACTTGGACTTGGGCAAAATTTCGACCGATTACACTGAAAATATCGGTGTTGAGCTTTTCTCGATTGATGCCGAAAGCTTTGAGCGAAGTGTTTATGTTCCGCAAACCTTGGACGAGGTTTCGATGAATTTAAGTCTTAATGCCAAGCTGACGGGCTTGGTTGAAAACAGTGATGATTTAGGCTATTTTGATAAGGCATACGAAAAAATTGAAAAAAGAGCTAAGGAATATAAGGCTTTAAGGGGCAACAAGGGTATTTTAAACGACCTTGAAAAGGAATCTGAGGATTTACAAAGGCTTATTAAGGATTCAAAGGCCAATGAGGAAAATCTTGACCGAGTTACCGAGGAAATTAAGGCTTTACGTTTAAGGCTTGCCGATTTAGAGGCTAAAAAGGCTGAGGTACGCAAAAAAATCACTTTGGCCTCTGATTATGCAGCTTTGGCTGAGCAGAAAAAGAGCCGAGAGGCACTTATTATGGAAATCGACAGTCTGCAAAGTCGGCTGCAGGAAATAATTAAAAGGTATCCCATCGGTCTTCCGACCGAGGAACAAATTAATGAGGCTTTTGAGAGAGAAAGGCTGTTAAGCCAAACCGAGGCTGAGCTTAAAATACTTAAGGAGGATGTGTTTGACGGCAAGGAGTTGTCAGATTTAAAAACCTTCTTTGACGGCAGACCGACCGATTCTAATGAGCTGTCAGCCTTAAAGCAAAAGGCACAAAGGCTTAGCGCTTTAAGGATAAAGCGGGAGAGTATACTGCCTCAGCTTGAGTCGGCGGCTATACAAAATAACGGCACAAGTAAGGGTATAAAGCTTTCGCTGGCTATGGCAGTATTGCTTTTGGCAATCGGCGGTTTTGTCACCGGTTTCAATGTTGCAGTGGGTGTTATTTTGCTTGTCTTGGGAGTTTTAGGCGTCGGTTTTGGAGGATTTTTATACCTTAAAAATCAAATTGCCGGTGGGACAAAAGCCGCTTCTAATGAGGCTATTGTGTACGAGGCGCAGGAACTTGATGTTGAATGTGACCGACTTTCAAGCGAGCTTACGGCATTTGTTGAAAAATATATGCCGGTGACTGAGCTTGAGCGTGATATTGATGTTATTTTGGAAAAGCATAAGGAAAGCTTACGCTTGATTAAAGAGAAAAGTGAGCTTGAAAATAAAATTTCCGCACGTCAAAGCCGTTTTTCAGAGTGTCGAGCCGAGCAGGAGACTTTCTTTAAGGCATACGGCGGATATACCGACGGCGGTGTTGCCGAGGTGCTGCAGGATGTGAAAAACGCAAAGGCTAAGGAGCTTGAAATAAAACAAAAATCCGAACGCCTAAAGGCATTGCCTGAGGTTGATTTTGAATCCGGTTTGGCTTTAGAACTTGACCGTGAGGGTCTGCTTTTAAGCGAGCAATCCTTAAACCGTGAGCTTGATGCCGTTCAAAATGAAATCACCTCAAAGCTATCGCTTGAGGGCAAGCTTTCAAATAGCTGTGAGCTTTTGGCTCAATATGAGGAGCAATTGGAAAGTGTTACAGCAGAGCTTGCCGAGAAAAAGGAGCATTATGAGGTGCTTAAAACCACTGCCGAGCTTTTAAGTAAAGCAAGGGAAAATCTTTCAACCAGATACCTTGACCGTATGGCGCAAGGCTTTTCGTACTACTGCGATACATTAAACGGTGAGGCTCAAAGGTCTATCGTATCGCCTGAGCTATCAGTATCGGTTGAGGCTTGCGGTGGCTCCAAGGAGCAGGCATATTTCAGTGCCGGAATCAAAGATGTGATGAATATTGCGATGCATTTGTCGTTGGCTGATGCATTGTTTGAAAATGAGTCACCCATCCTTATATTGGACGACCCGTTTGTGAATTTGGATGACAGACGTTTGAAAAATGCACTTTCAATGCTAAAGCTTTTGGCAGAAAAGCGGCAGATAATTTATTTGACCTGTCACAGCAGCCGTAACTTATAATTATAATTAAAGCCGAGTTAAATTAACTTCTAGTTAATTTAACTCGGCTTCTTTATTTTATTTGTTTTCAAATGTAGTTTTTTCAATTATATACCTTGGGCGGTTTTTTGTTTCGAGATAGATTTTACCGATATATTTACCGATAACACCGATTGCCGAAAGCTGTAAGCCGCCTAAAACCCAAATTGAAGCCATAAGGCTTGTCCAACCTACGGTGGTATTGTTTAAGAAGTGCTGAACTAATGCATAAATAAGAATAGCAGCGCCGAATAACGACAGTAAAACACCTAAGCGAATGATAATGTTTATTGGCTTTATGCTTAAAGAGGTAATACCCTCAAAGGCAAAGCTGAGCATTTTCTTAAACGGGTATTTTGATTTCCCTGCAAACCGTTCCTTGCGTTCGTAGTAAACTATGTCAGATGGAAAGCCTATCATCGGTATAATTCCGCGTAAGAACAGGTTGACCTCATTAAAATTCTCCAAGGCATTCAAGGCACGTCGGCTTAAAAGACGGTAATCGGCGTGGTTGTAAACTGTTTCGGCGCCTAAAAGCTTTAACAATTTATAGAAGCCTTGAGCGGTGACCCTTTTAAAAATAGAGTCCTTCTTTCGGCAAGAGCGCACACCGTAAACAACATCGTTACCTTTTTTATAGCTATCAAGCATTTTGTCAATGGCGTCAATATCGTCCTGCAGGTCGGCATCCATTGAAATCACGGCATCAAAGTTGTCCTTCACTGTCATAAGACCTGCCAAAAGGGCGTTTTGATGTCCGCGGTTACGGCTTAATTTTATACCCTCAATATAATTGTGCTTTTCACAAAGCTCAGTTATGATTTCCCAGGTTTTATCGCTAGAGCCGTCATCGGTAAAGACGATTTTACTGTCACCGGAAATTGCACCAAGTTTAACCAGTGCATCATATTTAGCATTCATCACCTTGGCGGTTTCTTTTAAAACCTCCTGCTCGTTATAGCAGGGAATTACGGTACAAAGCTTCATATTGGCTTCCTTTCACATAGTATATACTTAGTATATTTTTAAAACCTCGGTTTGTCAAGGCTTTTAAAACGACGGTTTGATTTTTGAAAATATTATTTACCTTGCATAATTTATATAAATATAACAAAAATAAATCAAACGAAACTGAAAGGAATATATTAATGAAGGATAAAATATTCGGTGTTTTACAGCGTGTAGGACGTTCGTTTATGCTCCCGATTGCACTGCTTCCTATTGCAGGACTGTTTTTGGGAATCGGAAGCTCATTTACCAATCCTACAACCATTGCAACTTACGGTCTCGGTAAAATTATTTACGAGGGCGGACTTTTATATTCGATACTCGAAATAATGAGTAAAACCGGCAGTGTTGTTTTTGATAATCTGGCACTGCTTTTTGCAATAGGTGTTGCTATCGGTATGGCTAAAAGGGAAAAGGAGGTTGCAGCTCTTTCGAGTGCAATCGCGTTCCTTATAATGAATACCGCAATCAGTGCTTTAATCAATATTAACGGCGGTGTAGAGTCGTTGGCACCCAATACAACTGCCTCGGTGCTTGGAATTACTACGCTTCAGATGGGTGTTTTCGGCGGTATTATAGTAGGTCTCGGCGTTGCCGCACTGCATAACCGATTTTATAAAATTCAGCTTCCGACCGTACTGTCGTTTTTCGGCGGAACGAGATTTGTGCCCATTATTTCAAGCGTAGTCTTTTTGCTCGTGGGTGTGGTAATGTTCTTTGCCTGGCCGATTGTTCAAAGCGGAATCGCCTCCTTGGGACGTCTTGTGCTGAAATCAGGCTACGCCGGAACCTGGATTTATGGCATAATTGAAAGAGCTCTTATTCCGTTCGGTCTTCACCACGTGTTTTATATGCCGTTCTGGCAAACCGAGCTTGGCGGTTCAATGGTTATCGACGGTGTTACGGTTTTGGGAGCACAAAACATCTTCTTTGCCGAGTTGGCTTCAAAATCCACCGAGGTGTTCTCGGTTTCGGCAACAAGATTTATGTCGGGTAAATTCCCGTTTATGATTTTCGGACTTCCTGCGGCGGCATTGGCAATGTATAAAACCGCACGTTTTGACAAGAAACAAAAGGTTGGCGGCCTACTGCTATCGGCGGCACTGACCTCAATGCTTACCGGTATCACCGAGCCAATTGAGTTTACCTTCTTGTTTGTTGCGCCTTTGATTTATGGTGTGCACTGTGTCTTGGCGGGACTTTCTTATATGCTTATGCACATCTTAAACGTCGGTGTCGGAATGACTTTTTCGGGAGGCATAATCGACCTTACGCTTTTCGGTATTTTGCAGGGCAACAGAAAGACTAATTGGATTTGGATTGTAATTGTAGGTCTGATATATGCGGTTGTATATTACTTCCTTTTTATGTTTTTGATTAAGAAGCTTAACTTAAAAACTCCCGGACGAGAGTCCGATGACGAGGAAACCAAGCTTTATACAAGAAAGGATGTGGAGGCTCGGAAGCAGTCAGGAAAGTCATCAAGCGACATTACAAGCGCATTGATTTTAAAGGGCTTGGGCGAAAAGCAGAACATTACCGATTTGGATTGCTGCGCAACCCGTTTAAGGGTCACCGTTAAGGATGAGAGCAAGGTTTCAAGGGCACTTTTGAACCAAAGCGGTGCCAGCGGTGTTATTATAAAGGGTAACGGTATTCAGGTCGTTTACGGACCTAAGGTTTCGGTTATAAAGTCGCATTTAGAGGACTTTTTGGAGTCACCTAAGGCAGAAAGACTTGACGAAATATTAAGCGGTGATACCGAGACAGCCCCTTCGACCGATGAGGTCAAAAGTTCCCCAGGCGGCAAGCAGGTGGTACTGTTCGCTCCCGTTAAAGGTTTTGCAGTCCCGCTTGAAAAAATTAAAGATGAGGCCTTTTCAAAACGGATTTTGGGTGAAGGTGCCGCAATTGAACCTTCAGAAGGCCGGCTTTATGCACCTTGCGATGCAACGGTTGATTCAGTGTTTGATACAAAGCACGCGGTTAACCTCTTGACGGACGACGGCCTGGAAATATTACTGCACATCGGTATCGACACTGTAAAATTAGACGGAAAACACTTTGAAGCACACGTCAAAAACGGTCAAAGAGTAAAAAAGGGAGACCTTTTGATTACCTTTGATATAGAAAAAATCAAGGGCGCAGGCTACGATACGACAACGCCTATGGTGATTTGCAACCCTGAAATCACCGAGTCGGTTTTAGGTTTTAAATACGGTGAGATATCAGCAGGTGACGAGTTTTTCAGTGTAAAAATTTAAAAAGGAGTAGTTTTATGAAGCAGTTTGAGTATACAATCCGTGATGAAATAGGTATCCACGCAAGGCCGGCAGGCTGGCTTGCCAAAAAGGCTAAGGAATATTCGAGCACAATTACCGTTACAAAGGGAGAAAAAAGTGCTGTGGCTACCAAGCTTATTGCACTTATGGGAATGGGTATTAAATGCGGTGACACTGTAACCGTCACGGTAGACGGAGCCGACGAAACAGAAGCTTTTGCCGATATAAAAAGTTTCTTTGAAAGTAATTTGTAAAATAATAATGCCGGCAAAGATTATACTTTGCCGGCGGTAATCGGTGTACGGTACATAAATTTTAAGGGAAGTGGAGTTATGATTATCATTAAGGGTAAGGGTGTTTTCTCAGCAGTCGGTATCGGCAAAATTCTTTTTATAACTAAAAGGGATACCGAAATAAAGCACAAAAAATCAGAAAATTTTGAGCTGGAAAGAACTCGCTTCAAGGAAGCTAAGGCTTCGGCTTTAAAACAGTTGGCTGAGCTTTACGAAAAGGCACTCAAGGAGGTGGGCGAGGAGCACGCCGAGATTTTTGAAATTCATCAGATGCTTTTGGAGGATGAGGATTACAATGCCTCGGTAAATGAGCTGATTGAGTTGGCACAGTTCACTGCAGAATATGCGGTACGCTTAGCCTCGGATAGATTTGCCGCAATGTTTTCCTCAATGGATGACGAATATATGAAGGCGAGAGCCTCAGATATAAAGGATGTTTCAGACAGGATAATTGACAATCTTTTAGGAAGAGTATCTAAGCTGGAGGATACCGACGGCAGGTATATTATCTTTGCCGACGATTTAACACCGAGTGAAACCGTAATGCTTGATAAGAGAAAGGTGTTAGGCTTTGTCACACGCTTCGGCTCGAGCAATTCTCACACCTCGATTTTGGCCAGGAATATGAATATTCCTGCCGTTATCGGTGCTGAGGGAATAGATGAAGCTATGAACGGTAAAACGGCGGCGGTCAACGGCTTTACAGGTACGGTTTATATTGACCCTGACCAAGAAACACTTAAAATGATATCTGAGCTTGCCGAAGCCATTAACAAAAAGAAACAGCTGCTGGAGGATTTAAGGGGCAAGGAAAATGTGACGCTTGACGGCACCAAAATAAAGCTGTACGCCAATATCGGCAGTCCGGAGGATGTTGAATCGGTATTGAAAAACGATGCCGACGGCATAGGTCTTTTCAGAAGTGAATTTCTTTATCTCGAAAGCGACGACTTCCCAAGTGAGGAAACGCAGTTCAATGCCTATAAAAAGGTGCTTGAAAGTATGGGTACAAAAAAGGTGATAATCCGTACTATGGATATCGGTGCCGATAAGCAGATAGACTATTTCGGTCTTTCAAAAGAGGAAAACCCTGCATTGGGATTCAGGGCTATAAGAATTTGCTTAGCTTATCCTGAAATTTTCCGTACTCAGCTAAGGGCATTGCTCAGAGCCTCGGTTTACGGCAATCTCGGTATTATGTTTCCTATGATTACGACGTTTGACGAAATTTTGGAAATCAAGGGCATTGTAAATGATGTTAAGTCAGCACTTTACTCAGAGGGCATTGCTTATTCTGACAGTATAGAGTATGGAATTATGATAGAGACGCCTGCGGCCGCAATTATGAGTGACGTTTTAGTTCCCGAGGTGGATTTTTTCAGCGTCGGAACAAATGACCTGATACAGTATACCTTAGCGGCAGACAGGCAAAATCCAAAGCTGGAGAGCTTTTGCGACACTCATTATGAGGCGGTATTAAGGCTGATTGAGTATGCGACCAGTTGCGCGCACAAATACGGTAAATGGATAGGAATTTGCGGTGAATTGGGTGCCGACACAAGACTTACCGAGCGTTGGCTGAAAATGGGGATAGACGAGCTTTCGGTTTCACCGGCGTTTGTTCTGACAGTCCGTGATAAGATAAGAAAAATTAATTTGAAGCACTGAAATATTTCTTCACTAAACTGTACCGCTTTGGCATATGCCAAAGCGGTACAGTTTAATATTTGAATTATCATAAATAATTTATTTCCGGCATACAATTAACTAATTGAGGAGTTGATTGTATGAGGAGTAACGTCAGTGTGAGAGCAATGGAGCTGGGTGAGTACATAGCTGAAACCAACGCTACTGTAAGGGCTTGTGCCAAGCAGTTCAAAATATCCAAATCAACGGTACATAAGGATGTGACTGAAAGGCTACGCAGAGCCGACCCGGAATTATGGGGCAGGGTCAAGGTGGTTTTGGAGCACAACAAGGAGGAGCGACACATTCGTGGAGGGCTTGCTACAAGGCGGAAGTACAAGGGAATATAGCTTGAAATAAATTAAAGCCCGAGCAGTGCGTTTTGTTACGCTGCCCGGGCTTTGGATTTAGTTGTCAAATGCTGTGGCTATAATTTTCTCGGCTAATTTTGCACCTGTCATAATACATTCGTCGCAGGTTTTTAAAGGCTTGCCGGTGTCGCAGCCCTTGATTTCATAGCAACTGCAGGAGCCGATTTCCTTTTCAAATGCCTCACATATTTCGTGACAT